>JBAVUB010000695.1:0-4469 GCA_049696575.1 Acidobacteriaceae bacterium
GGAGCAGGGACCACCAGCCGAGAGGCACACGCGCAGGCGGATGGCCGGATCAGAATGAAGGCGCGCTCTCCTGAGCGCGCCCAGCACTCTCGTGCTTTTTTCTTGACAGATGACTTACATGGATGGCTATTTCGCATGACCATCCCACAGTCACTCCGTGCTACATCGGCGTTTGGAGCTTAGACTGCGGTCCCGAATAGTTGCGTTTGACAGATGAAGGCAATGCTCCTTTGTTCGATCGGATGATCACTTCCAATGGCCTACGTGCGGCGGGCTACCTCATTCGCTTCACTGTGCGCATGGGGCCGACCCAATAACAGACGCTGCGATCCGACGACGAAAACAAATTCCTCGCCTACGTGCGGCTCCACCGTTCGCAGCTTCTCGATCAGATCAGATCACGCCAGCTGATGTTGTGGGGGAGCTCGCCTTCCAGCAGGTTTCTCAACAGGACGTTCTCTTTGTGGTGCAGGTGCCTGCTCATCGTGTCCCTCTTTCCCTTCGGGCTCTGCTGCGCATGAACAATCTCTACACGAGTTCCTGTTCACGCGGCGGCGTCAGGACTCCGCGGCGCACGCAGTAGGTTGTGAGCAGCATTTGGAATCCCATATAGAGTGAATAGGCGCCTATGATGACCACTGGAGCCTGCTCGCCTTGCGCGGCGATTGCGGCCGCTACCAAGAGACCGCAAAAGACCAGCGCCAGACCAGCCAGGGCGTAAAGCGCCGGTCGCACCCCCGGCGTCCCTCTCCAGTGAGTCGCGAGATATGTCTTGACGATGCTGAGCAACAAGGAATAGACGGCGATCAGCCAGCATGTAGCCCGGATCGTTGTAGCAGGGAGAAGAATCACGACGATACCTGCACCGGCCGCGATTGCGCTGAGCGAAAGAAACCTGCGAAAAAGCGGGGATCGATGGGCACCAAGACCCGCTGCGCAGATAACATCCGATACAACGATGAAGAGCAACGATGCCGCAATCAGCAACAGCGAGAGGACGCTTCCAAAGACCGTAAACAACCAGGATGTCATAGTTGCACGGAGATAGAACAATCCCAGTCCCAGGACGATCATCGCTATACCCTGCGCGACCATCCACCCTGTCCGTGTGCTTTGCTTCATGATTTTCATGCGCCTCGCAATCCAAGCTGAGCCGAAACGGTAGTTGCAATCCAGAGGCCATCATGACGTTCGGCCGCGCGTGTCTGAAATGGCGAGAGTTCGCCACATCGGCAGCGTCTGAGAGTGCGCACAGGCATCGATTCCTGACGGGTCCTCCCCGTTCCCGGGCCGAATCACGCGAGTACGCCATTGGGATGGTGTAGAGGATCGCAGCACGATGCGGAATCAGGAAGGACGTGTGTGTTTGGCGATCCACTTGCACTCCAGCACCGGTGTGATCGGGTTCGTCAGGAGGGATCAAATGAACCGTATCGTGGCGGTTGTTTTCAAGAAGCCGAGCCAGGCTATAGACGGGCGGGATGCTCTGAAAGGTCTCGACCTGGATGAGAGCATTACCTTGTATGGCTATGCCATCGTGACGAGGCAAGCCGACCGCACAGTCACTGTCAGCGAGCAATACAAGCATCGGCATCCGCACAGGACACCGAGCGGAGCTATCCTTGACAGCGTTGTCGCTATGCTAAGCCGGCCACTCAAGGCCCCTGAAGCGAACCAACCCATCCTGGGCGTGAAGCCCAACCTGGATAACCTGCAGGTCACGGCCGATTTCATTTACGACGCATCGCACGCCTTCACACCCGGCGAAGTTGCGCTGCTGGCCGATATCGATGAAGAGTGGACAACCTGGCTGGATCTGCGCATGGAGGAACTCGGGGGAGTCGTTTTCCGCTGCCCACTCGAAGATGTGGAAGAGGCGATCAGGCTCGAGGAGATTGCTTCGCTGCAGGCCGAACTTGCCAAAATGAAAGCCGAGCACGCTCGCGCAGGTGCAGATCTCAGGGGCCGTCTCTTTGAGAAGATGAACGCGCTTGATACGAAAATTCAGCAGCAGCTGGAGAGCGCTAAAAAGCACCGTGAAGCCGCCGAGACAACCGCGGAGAACAAGGCCGATGAGCTTGAGAAGGCGGCGCAGCGGGGACATTGAGTCTGTAAGAATCATCGGACGACTGGCTTATGCAAACCGATATTCGGGCCCGCTCTGGTTTTTTTTCTATCGGGGCTCTCCCGTTGGTCGTTGGCGCGATGTTCCGATCTGGGGCGGGCGACGTTTTCCGGTGAGCTTCGCGGTGGCTTGTGGTACACAGGGCTCGCCATCGTTGCGCTCGATCATCCACTCCGGAAGCAAACGAGCCCCGGAGTAATAACTACTCCTTGTAAACCCATGCTCCGACCACCGAGGCCGCAACAGATTGCACCAGACAGACGACCCCGAGGATGAGGAGGAGGTGCGGGGGATACAAAAAAGGGTGGCCAACGCCGGCGTCGTCGATAGTGCGCAGCACGGTAGTTAGGACCCAGAAGGCGAAGCCCGTCAAGATGGCGGTTTTCACGCCCGGGCCGAAGCGCGGACGAACCGCAACATATAGCCAGATCACACCGATTCCGGAGAGAAAGCCCCACAGTTGGAAGATGGCCAAGCCGCCGGGGCTTGGGAAGGTGGTCCGTCCCAGCGCCTTCATCATCGTCTTCCATGCCGGGGCAAGAAACACCCCGTTCGTGACAAACTCGAAGACGTTGATGATCACGCCAGCCAGGAATCCACCAAGAAATACACGGGCCCAGTTGATCTTGCCCATCGTATCCTCCTTGGCAACTCTCATTTTGTCATTGGCGTGAGATGGTAGCACCCTTCACTGCGTTTGGTATCTCCGGACGTTGATCCACTCAACCGCTGGTTGCCGAGCGCTCCGGACCTGGCTCAATAGACATTGGCAGGCTCCAGCACATCCCGGATGCCCGTAAGTCCCTGCTCCAGACCTTTCAGAGCGCGGCTCACGGCTACATTTCGTATGATTGACCCTCAACCTCGGACGACTGGCCTATACAAACCGACATTCGCGGCCCGATCCGGTTTTCTTTCTATAGGGGCTTCGTTGTGCTTCCGTTGGTTGTTGGCGCGATGTTCCGATCTGAGGAGCCCGGATTTCGGGTTCTCTGGAATCCAGCGATGGATGGCAGCCGTGGCAGGCGTATCCGTGGGAAACGATTCAGATGGGTATTGAATTGCCCGCACTGATAGGTCATGTTGGCCGGGATGCGTGCAGATTTGCCGCACGCAAGGTCGACACAGAGAGAGCAAGAGTGGACGACAATGTTTTCCATTGATGATCGGGCCGGAAATGTGATCACGACCGTGATCATTTTCCTGACGGCGGCATTCATCCTCTATTTGGCGCGTGTTTCATTGCTGGTCGTACTGGGCGCAGTTCTTTTCGCTCACCTGCTGGAGCCCGCGGTGGCGGCAATAGAACTGCACTCGCCTCTCGGGCGCGGCAATCGCAACGCGGCGATTGCCCAGGTGTACTTGTTCGGGACCTTGATCTTCGGAGGACTTGCGTTTGTCTTCGGTTCCAGTATTGCGGGGCAAGTGAAGAGCTTCCACTCGGCTTTGCCCCAAATCCTGCAGGGATTTAGCCCAGGCCAGACTCTGTCGCGGTTCGAAGTCGATCATGGCATGAACGTCGCTCAGCAAGTGCAAATAAACGGCTGGATCGCCCGCAATCACGATGTCATTGCTGAGGGCTTCAGACGCGGTGCGGCACCGCCCACAACAAAGGCGGCTTTAATGACCTGGGGAAATACAGCAATGGCTTTCGCGCGCTTCAGGAGATCCTGCGGAATAGCCTTGTCGGGAATCTGCATGATCTCGTCGAATACTTTTCCAGCTTTTGCCGATTGAGTAGCTGCTTCCTTCACCTTCGAGCTATGTTCGTCGCCCGCGCCTGCCGGCGCCCCACCGCATAGCAGAACGGCCAGAACAGCCGCGAGAACAATCATCCGGTTGTATTTGCCAGAATTCATGACAACATCCTCCTGCTTTCCTGGTTAAAGAAGCCTTCACACGTGCGGTCGGTTCTCAGGACCTCCGATAGCGGCGCCGCGATCTGGGTCTTCTCTTCAGCAAGGTCCGGCTCGCTCTGAGCTCTTTTGAGTTCGCGCATTCCGTCCCGAACCTTGTGGCGCATCGAGATGGCTGCACTCACCAGCCGCGGAGAGATCCTCTTCCCCAGCCCAAGGCGCTTCGGGTCATCGATCAGCAGACCCAATTGCTTCTGCACCTCCTCAAACTGAGGAAGGATCGCCACCGGATTATTGAGTGACATTGAGCCCCTCCGTCCTGGTGCGGTGACGTCTCGGCACACCGCCAAAGCTGGGACTGACTCGTCCCACCGCCCGCGTCGCTGTTAAACACTTGGAGGAAGCAAGCCGGATGCCATTGGTCACGGATTGGAAAAAGGCTACGCACCGCGGCCAAACACCCAGAACTCCGCCGCTCTCCAGATCTT
>JBAVUB010000696.1:0-1661 GCA_049696575.1 Acidobacteriaceae bacterium
GTACACACGCACGCCCAGCACAATCGAGACTATGACGAATCGATGAGCCCGTTGCAGCACGAAATCTCCCTCAGTTTCCTGCGACCTGACGTGATCAGCGTTCGCTGCGAATTGCACGGATGGATGCAAGCTTACGTCGTAGTTGCCAAGAACCCGTACTACGCAATCAGCGAGAACGGTGGGAAATTCACGCTGGACGGAGTCCCAGCGGGTCATTACCACTTGAAGGTTTGGAGCGAGAGTCTCGGCGAAAGCGAGCAGGAAATCGTTGTGGAAGCGGATAAGCCAACAAAAGCTGATTTCATCTTGAAGAGCCTAGCTGCACCGGCCTCCGGAGCAAATCAGCCATGACCGCCGGGACGGCAAGCCCAATTCGAATGAGCCGGATCGCGAGAGTAGTTTGGGCAGTAACGACTATCAGCTTGCTCGGCGCTGCTGCGGGATGCCAGGACTTCGCTAATCAACAGGCAGGTCCGGCCGAGGTAACCTTCGCGCCGCAAGTTCCACCTCCCATCACCAGATCTCAGCCAGCGAGGGTAATTGTCAATCTGGAGGTTACGGAACAGAACGGCGAATTAGCCCGCGGTGTTATCTACAACTTTTGGATGTACAACGGACACGTACCTGGCCCTTTCATTCGAGTCCGCGTGGGAGATACGGTCGAAGTGCACCTGAAGAATCGATCCAACGACAAGACACACACGGTTGATTTTCATTTCGTCAGCGGTCCGGGCGGCGGTGCCCCGGTGCTGATGACCAATCCGGGGCAGGAGTCGGTAGGAGAATTCAAAGCACTCAAGCCAGGCCTATTCATGTATCACTGCGCTGCCAATCCCATGCCCGCGCACATGGCTAATGGGCTCTATGGTCTCGTGTTGGTCGAACCCGAAGGCGGCTTGCCCAAAGTGGATCGAGAGTTTTACGTGATGGAGAGCGAGTTCTACACCGAAGGCCCTGTGGGCAAGCCTGGCCTACAAGCGTATTCCTCGCGCAAGGCCGCTGCGGAAACTCCGGAATACGTTGTGTTCAACGGCAATGTTTCGTCCTTGATGGGCAATGGGGCGCTCAAGGCTCGAGTCGGCGAGACGGTGCGAATCTACTTCGGCAATATTGGGCCGAACAAGATCTCTTCATTTCACATCATCGGGGTGATCTTCGATCGAGTCTACCGTGAAGGAGGTCTCACCGATCCGGCGCACAACATCCAGACCACGCTGGTCCCGCCGGGCGGAGCATCCGTAGTCGATTTCCAGCCACAAGTACCCGGCAATTATACGCTCGTGGACCATGCTATCTTCCGAGTCGACCGCGGCGCCATGGGCCTCCTCAGCGTGGAGGGGCCAGCCGGTCCAGATATTTATAAGAAAGTGAAATAGGATAATCGGGAAAAAGACGGCCAACCTGCGGCTCAAGAGTTTGCGAACTGCCGAGTGAACCGGCGCTCCTGCTCACGAGGCAGGTGCGTCACCACTTGAGACCCAGAGGATGCGTCTCACGAGCCTGCCATCGAGCGTGTACCAAAAGACATGGTTTGATACGGCCAGAATTCCGAAAGTTCGGCCCCGAGTTTTCTATGACTGGCAGGCGTCGAGCAAATAGCCCTTTGCTACGCCGGCCCTCCACACCTTCCTGCGCTCGCTGGTTGGCTACTCGGAAACAAC
>JBAVUB010000697.1:0-4618 GCA_049696575.1 Acidobacteriaceae bacterium
GGTGCTCGTGGCTGGATCCGGTCCTGAGGACGAAGACGAAACCATTAGCCCCAATAAGCCGTTCAAGGACCTCGCCTGGGGTTTGGCCAGCAGGAACATCGCTGTCCTGCGCTACACCAAACGCACCGCGCAGTATGCGAAGGAACTCCTGGCCAACGATGCCGGTTTCACCGTCAATCAGGAGACGGTGGACGACGCGCGCGCCGCCGTCGCGCTCTTGGCGAAGCGGCCTGAGGTTGATTCCAGGCGCATCTTCGTGCTGGGCCACAGCCTGGGCGGCATGATGGCGCCCCGCATCGCGGAAGGCAATGCTCAGGTCGCGGGCCTCGTCATTCTGGCCGGTCCCACCCGCCCCTTCGAGCAGCTGCTCGTCGATCAGGTCACGTACATCGAGGGATTGCAGGGAACCATCACCCCCGAAGCGCAGAAGCAGATCGACGCAGTCGAGCAGTTGGCCAAAGAGATCGAAAGTCCATCGCTGGCCGCGGACGCGCGCGTGAATGTGATGGGCTCTGTGATTCCTGGATCGTACTTCCTCGACCTGCGCAGCTATCATCCCGCCGAAGTCGCGGCGCGCCTGAAGATTCCCATGCTCATCCTGCGCGGGGAGCGCGATTACCAGGTCACGGCCGACGACACTGCCGGCTGGAAGAAGGCGCTTGCGGGTAGAGCAGACGTAAGTTTCGCAACCTACCCAGGGCTCTATCACCTGTTCATGACCAGTACTTCGCCCGGCGTGGGCCCTGGCACGCCTGCTGACTATCAGAAGCCAGGCCACGTGGCCCCACCGGTCATCGACGACATCGCTGCCTGGATTGGGGCTCGCGTAGCGCCGGCGGCGGGACGCTAGAAAAGATCTCCGCCGTTCAGGGCGGGTGGTTCCTGCCCGCGGCAGAGAGCGCAGATGGCGGGTCCGTAACGCTCCGCCTTGTTGGGCCCTATGCCGCGAACAGTTCGTAGCTCCGGAATGCTTCTTGGAGCGGCTTCGACCAGCGCGTGCAGGATTGCGTCAGAGAAAACGAAAAACGCGGGCTTGCCTGCCTGGTCGGCCTCCGCCTTGCGCCATTTTCTAAGGCGAGCTTCGAGATCGGCCTGGAGAGGCGTGAATGCGGCGTCCGATCCCGTTCCGTTCGTCGACCGGCGTTCCCGTCGCGGGCGAACCTTGGCGCTGGCCTCGCGTTCCTCCGGCAGCAGCACGCCCAGCGGCTCCGCGAGCCCCAGTTCCCGGCCCTCGTGCGTGAGGTTGACCTTCTTGTACGTGACTTCACGGCCAAGCGGGTTGGTCCAGGCTTCAGAGGACCAGTTGATAAGGCCTGCGCGCGCCAGACCGTCGAGCAGGCGGTCGAAATGCTTGCGGTCCTTCCCCACCGCAGCCTCGGTGAAGAGCCGCCCCGCAGCCAGGCCGCGGTTGTCTTTCAGCGTGTCCAAAATGGCGATGAGATCGCGCTGCTCGCTTGCGGTCGGCTCCTCGTAGCGTTGAGCCGCGGCCGCTTGCGGCGCGCAGAAATCGCATCGTCCACACGGCCGGCTCGCCCCCGCATGATCGCCGAAGTGCCGGACCAGCGCCGACATCCGGCACTGCGGGGTCTCCGCGAATTCCACGATGGCCTCCAGCTGCGCGCGCCGGTAGGCGAGCTGGGTCTTGTATCCGGAACGCCATGTGCTCACGCCGGTAGCGCGCACATTTCCCTCCATATCCAGCTGCGCCGCTCCCTGGGAGCAAAGTTTCTCGACGGCCTTATTGAAAATTTCCGGGTCCATCGTGACCCGGTCGCACAAGCGATCCGGCGTCTGAAACTCCGCGGTGAGGACACGGGCAACGCGATCCAGATCGTCCACCGCAGGGTAATCGCGTTCGAAAAAGCTTTCGTGGATGCGCCGATCGGCGAAGCTGTGCAGCAGGATCGCGCGCGCCGGAAGACCGTCGCGCCCCGCGCGGCCGATTTCCTGGTAGTACGCCTCCACCGAACCCGGCAGCGCCGCATGCACGATGGTGCGGATGTTCGCCTTGTCGATCCCCATCCCGAACGCGATGGTAGCGACCACCACCTCGAGCTGACCCGCCTGGAACTGGCGCTGCACGCGCTCGCGTGTGCCTGATTCGAGGCCCGCATGGTAAGCGGCAGCAGGGAACTGCCCGTTGAGCTGGTTTGCCAGTTCGTCGGCTGCTTTGCGCGATGGAGCATACACGATGGCCGGTCGGGTGGCGGCGCTATCGAGAAACTTCGCGACAAATCCGGCGCGCTCCGGTTTTGAAAGCTCCATAACCTCAATGGCCAGGTTTTCGCGCCGAAATCCGTGGATGTACAGCGCCGGATCCGCAAGATTGAGCTGCGCCACAATGTCCTTCTGCACGATCGGCGTGGCCGTCGCCGTCAGCGCGATGATCGGCGCTGGCCGCAGCAGCGGCAGATAATCCCCGAGAGTCCGGTAATCCGGCCGAAAATCATGTCCCCATCCCGAAATGCAGTGCGCCTCGTCGATGGCGATCAGTGACGGCCTGCGCCGCGCCAGCATCTCCGGAAATCCCGGCACGCGCAACCGCTCCGGAGCGATGAACAGGAATTGCAGCGAGCCGTCGAGATACGCGCGACAGGCTTCGCGGGCCGCGTCGCGCGGCAGCCCCGAGTGAATACGCGCCACCTTCAGTCCCCTGGCCGACAGCTTGGCCGCCTGGTCGTCCATCAGCGCGATCAGCGGGCTCACCACCAGCGCTGTGCCTCCGCGCGCCACTGCGGGAAGCTGATAGCAGAGACTCTTCCCCGCACCTGTGGGCATCACCAGCAGAACATCGCGGCCCTCGGCCACCGCGCGGCACACCACTTCCTGATTCTCGCGGAAGCCCGAAAATCCAAATGTGGACCGAAGCAGGGAGACGAGATCCATTGCCTTCTATCTTCCCATTTCCTTTGCGGTTCTTCGGCTGTGAAGCGGTTTCCCGAGTGACCATGGTTTCGCCGGGCGCGATTTCCAGTTCCTTCCATAGTCTGCAATTCGTCCCGCTGCGCCTTCTCATTTAATCTCGTCGTAGTTCCGCGATGCTGCCCAACAGCATCGCCGGACCCTGAACACTGAACCCTGAACTCTATGACAGGACGATTCGAAGGCAAAGTAGTTTTAGTCGCTGGCGGAACCGGTGCGCTCGGCCAGGCCGTCGCCCTCGCGTTCCTCAACGAATCCGCCACCGTCGTCGTTACCTGGCGTCGTCAGGAAGAATTCGCCAGCCTGGCGGCCGCGGCCGGTTCCCGCGCCGAGCATCTCGACGGCCACCAGGCCGACGTCACCGACCCCGACGCAACCACCCAGCTCATCGCCAAAATCCTCGCCGGCCGCGGCCGCATCGACGTGCTGGTCAATGCTGTTGGCGGATACGCGGGAGGCGCGCCTCTCTGGCAGACCGCGCCCGACGTTTTCGATCGCATGTTCGCGCTCAACTTCCGCTCCGGGTACGCGCTCTGCCGGGCTGTGGTCCCGGTCATGTTGAACCAGGGCAGCGGATCTATCGTGAACATTGCCTCCCGAGCCGCCTTCGATCACGCTGCCGGCGCAGCGGCGTACGTGGCTTCGAAAGCCGCCGCCGTGGCCATGATCGACTCCCTCGCCGCCGACCTCAAAGGCAAAAACGTGCGCGTCAACTCCGTCGTTCCGAGCATCTTCGACACCGAAGCCAACCGTGCTGCCATGCCGAAGGCCGATTTCGCCCGCTGGCCCCAGCCCGAAGACATCGCCAGGGTCATCTTGTTTCTGTCGAGCGACGACGCCCGCCTCATCCACGGCGTCGCGATTCCCGTGTACGGCAATTCCTGAAGGCGCCTGGCCGTGTATCGTGGTTCAATTCTGCCAGAGGTTGTCCATGCGAAAGATTGCCTTGCGTCTCATCCCTGTGCTGTTATTGCCGATGCTTGCGGTGGCGCAGGCGGCTCCGCTGGATCCATGGGCGGGCTGGAAGTTTCTGCTGGGCGAGTGGGAGGCGGGCGACAGCAGCGGAGTGCCGGGGGCGGCGAGCGACGGAGGATTCACTTTTGAGCCGGAGCTGGGGGGCACGGTTTTGGTCCGCAAGAACCACGCTGAATATCCAGCGACGAAAGATCACCCTGCTTTCTCGCATGACGATCTGATGGTCGTCTACCGGGAGGGTGGCGCGACGAAAGCGCTCTACGACGACAGCGAAGGGCATGTCATCCACTACGACGCGACGGTTGCTCCCGATGGAAAGCAGGTCGAGTTCGTGAGCGAAGCAGGCGGGGGTGGCCCACAGTTTCGGCTGACGTACGGGAACCTGGGGGACGGGATGGTGAAGGTGCTGTTTGAGATTGCACCGCCGGACAAGCCGGGCGGGTTCGCCAGGTACGTGGAGGCGACGGTTCGCAGGAAGAAGTGACGGCAGAAAGAGCCCCTTCCAGGCAAGGCGGTTCAACCGGCCAACGGCCATCCGCTAAACTCGCCTTATGTTGCGGGAGAATGCCAGTCTGTTTTCGGCCGACAATGCAGGCGGCGGGTGGGTGACAGCGTATTGCGATGGCGGATCGCGCGGAAATCCGGGTCCAGCCGGCTACGGAGTCTTCATCGAAGGCTCCGATGGCAACAAGCTGGCCGAGCTGAGCGAGTTTCTCGGCAA
>JBAVUB010000698.1:0-5209 GCA_049696575.1 Acidobacteriaceae bacterium
CTCAAGCTGCGCCAGGTCGGCCCCTTCCGCGGCGGGCGCGTCGACGCGGTCGAGGGCGTGCCGGGTGAGCCCCTGGTCTACTACTTTGGTGGAACCGGAGGCGGCGTCTTCAAAACCATCGATGGCGGGCATGTCTGGACGCCGATCACCGATGGCCAGATCGACTTTGGGTCGATCGGGTCCATTGCCGTGGCGGATTCGGATCACAACGTGATTTATGTCGGCACGGGCGAGAGCGCGATTCGCGGCAATGCGTCCCATGGCGATGGCGTCTACAAGTCGCTCGATGCGGGGAAGACGTGGACCCATGTGGGCCTTGAAGACACCGAACAGATCGGGCAGATTCGCATCGATCCGAGGGACCCCAACCTGGTCTACGTCGCGGCGCTCGGGCACATGGCCGGGCCCAATGCGGAACGCGGCGTCTTCCGCTCGAAGGACGGGGGCAAGACGTGGCAAAAAGTGCTGTTCAAAAGCGACAAGGCGGGCGCGATCGATCTGGCGATGGACGCGAGCAATCCGCGGGTCCTTTATGCCGCCTTTTGGCAGGTGGTTCGCAAACCATGGACCTTTGAGAGCGGCGGTCCGGACAGCGGCATCTGGAAATCGACCGATGGCGGCGACACCTGGACAGAGTTGACGCATAATCCCGGCCTGCCCAAAGGCGTGCTGGGGCGGATCGGCGTCACGGTCTCGCCGGCGAATCCCGACCGCGTGTGGGCGCTCATCGAGGCGCAGGATGGCGGCGTTTTCCGCTCCGACGACGCGGGCAAAACCTGGAAGAAGCTCAACGGCGAGAACTCAATCAAGCAGCGCGCCTGGTATTATTCGCAGATCTTCGCCGATCCGAAGGACGAGAACACGGTCTACGCGGTCAACACCGCATTGTTCCAGTCCACCGATGGCGGTAAAAACTTCACCACCATTCGTAACCAGCACGGTGACAATCACGATATGTGGATTGCGCCCGAGGATCCGAAGCGCTGGATCGAGTCGAGCGACGGCGGCGCGCAGATTACTTTTGACGCCGGCAAAAGCTGGAGCACCGAGGACAATCAGCCGACCGCGCAGTTCTATCGCGTGTCCATGGACAACGACTTCCCCTTTCACATCTACGGCGCGCAGCAGGACAACTCCACGGTTGCCATCGTCAACCAGAGCAACTCGGGAGCGATTACCGCCAGCGACTTCCACGACGTGGGCGGAGGCGAGAGCGGATGGGTGGTTGCCGATCCGCTGAACTCGAATTTCGTCTACGCGGGATCGTATGACGGCCTGCTCACGCGCTACGACACGAAGACGGCCTCGGAGCGGGACATCAACGCGTGGCCGGATAATCCCATGGGCTCTGGCGTGGAGGTGATGAAGTATCGCTTCCAGTGGAGTTTTCCGCTGCTGTTTTCGCCGCATAATCCGCATCGCCTGTACGCCGGCGCCAACGTATTGCTGGCGACGACCGATGAAGGCCAGCACTGGACGGTGATGAGCCCTGACCTGACGCGCAACGACAAGTCGAAGCAGGGCCCGTCGGGCGGCCCGATCACCAAGGACAACACCGCGGTCGAGTATTACGACACGATCTTCACGATCGATGAGTCGCCGGTGAAGGCCGGTGTGATCTGGGTGGGGTCCGACGATGGGCTCATCAACGTGACCCAGGACGACGGCAAAACCTGGCAGAATGTGACGCCGAAGGATATGCCGGAGTGGATCCGCATCAACTGCATCGCCGCGTCGCCATTTGATGCGGGCACAGCCTATGTTGCGGCCACCATGTATCTCTCCGACGATTTTCATCCGTTCCTCTACAAGACCACGGATTACGGCAAAAACTGGACGAAGATCGTCAACGGCATTCCCGCCGATGACTTCACGCGCACGATTCGTCCCGATCCGAACCAGAAGGGGCTGGTGTTCGCCGGCACCGAGTCGCATCTTTATATTTCGTACGACGACGGCGGTACGTGGCTGCCCTTCCAGCTCAACCTGCCCGCCGTGCCCGTCACCGACATCGCCTTCCAGAAGGAACAGGACGACATGGTGCTCGCGACTCAGGGGCGCAGCTTCTACGTGCTCGATGACATGCCGCTGGCGCGTGCTCTGAATCCCGCGAACTTCCAGCGCACGAAGGACGTCGTGCTCTTCCCCGTGAAACGCGCGATTCGCATTTCCGGCGGCGGTGGTTTCGGAGGCGGGCGCAATCCCTCTGCCGGGCAGAATCCTGCGCGGGGTGCGACGATTTACTACTACCTGAAAACGAAGCCCGAGGGCGAAGTGAAGCTGCGCTTCCTTACGGCATCCGGTAAACTGGTGCGCGAAGTTTCCAGCAAGCCCAAGCCGGAGCAGGAGAAGCTTGATCCGGACGAAGAGCGCCGTCCCGCGCAATTGGCCCCGGCCGCCGAGGGTCTCAATCGTTATGTGTGGGATTTGCGCTATGACGATGCCACCGGATTTCCAGGACTGCTGATGTGGGATGGATCGCTGCGCGGACCTCTGGCGGCGCCGGGACATTACAAGGTAGAGGTGGTAGTCGACGGTAAAACCGAATCGCAGGATTTCATCGTGGTGAAGGATCCGCGCGCTCCTTCGACGCCCGAAGACTTCGACAAGCAGCTGGAACTGGCACTGAAAATCCGCGACCGCGTCTCGGAGGCGAACAGCGGCGTGGTCGGGATTCGCGCCGCGACCGAACAGCTGAAGCCTTATCTGACCAGTTCGAACGAGAAGGTGAAGAACAGCGCAAAACAGCTGACCGACGAGCTGACGGCGATCGAAGAGAACATCTACCAGACGAAACTCAAGGCCGGCGAGGATGCCCTCAATTTCCCCATCAAGCTGAACAACAAGATCGCGTCAGTGGAGAACGTTGTGGAGGATACGGACGTTGCGCCTACCGCGCAGTCATACCAGGTTTTCGATGAGCTGTCGGGTCAGCTGCAGGTGCAGCTGGACCACCTCCACCAAGTCGAGACCACCGGCATTGAGCAGTTCAACAAGCTGGTGCGGGATGAGAAGATTCCCGCCATCAACCTGACGAAGAAGTGAGCGACTTCGGAGTGGGTCTCGTGCGAGACCCGTTCTAGTCCCCGCAGGTACACTCTTCCTGCCCGCAATACGAGCAGCACTTGCACACACTCCGCTCCTGCTTTTGCTCCTGGCCGAAGGCCGTCCGCCCGTCCGGCCAGGACCCGCCTGCAATGGATGGAATGACCAGCACTTCATCCCCATCCTGAAACGCATACTGCTCGTTCCCCAAAAAACGAATGTCTTCCTCGTTCACATAAAAATTGATGAACTTCCGCACCTGACCCGACTCATCCCGCAGATGCGTCTTCAGCGCCGGAAACGTTGTCTCGATTTCCGTGATCAGCGCCGGCAGATTCCCCGCGCTCGACTGAATCTCGCGCGTCCCGTTCGTGTGCTTATGAAATGCATTCGGCAGCAAAACCCTAACCGACATAGGCCCCTCCCAGTTCCAGTTCGCTCTCTTCGTTCCGATCCGCAATGTACGCTTCGAAATCCCCCAGCCGCGGACGAATCGCCGCATGCTGTTCGTACGCGCCCTGCAGCACATCGGTCGTCTTGAGGCCATTTCCCGTGATGCACGCCACCGTCAGCTCGTCGGGTTGAATCCGCCCGTGCGCGTACAGCCGCGCTGTCACCGCCGTCGTCACGCCGCCCGCCGTCTCGGTAAACACGCCCTCGGTCTCAGCCAATTCCTGGATCGCCGACACGATTTCCACGTCCGACACGTCCTCAGCCCATCCGCCGCTCTCGCGGATCGCGCGCGTCGCATAGATTCCGTCCGCCGGATTCCCGATCGCCAGCGACCGCGCAATCGTCGCCGGACGCTGCGGCTCAATCGCGTCGGCCCCGTTCTTCACCGCCGTTGAAATCGGCGAGCAACCCGTTGCCTGCGCGCCGAAGAACCGCACCTCCTTCTCCTCCACCAGCCCCAGCGCAATCAGCTCCTTGAACGCCTTGCGGATTTTCACGATCAGCGATCCGCCCGCCATCGGCACCACCACGTTGTCCGGCAGCCGCCAGCCCAGTTGCTCCGCAATCTCGAATCCCACCGTCTTCGAACCTTCCGCGTAGTACGGCCGCAGGTTCACGTTCACGAATCCCCAGTTGTAGCGGTCAGCAATCTGCGAGCACAGCCGATTCACATGGTCGTAGTTGCCCTCGATTCGCACCAGGGTCGCGCCGTACACCTGCGTGTTCAGAATCTTCGCCGCCTCCAGATCCGCCGGAACCAGGATGTACGTCTTCAATCCCAGCCGCGCTGCCTGCGCTGCTACTGCATTCGCCAGGTTTCCCGTCGACGAGCAGCCGACCGTGTCGAATCCAAACGGCCGCGCATTCGCCAGCGCCACCGCCACCACGCGATCCTTGAAGCTCAGTGTCGGCATGCACACCGCATCGTTCTTGATCCATAGATTCCGCGCGCCAATCCGCTCTGCCAGCCGTGGCGCACGCAGCAGCGGCGTCCATCCCGCCGGCGTGGTCGGTATATAGTCGTCCGGAACCGGCAGCAGCGCCTGATAGCGCCACATGCTCGACGGGCCCTGGGCAATTGCTTCGCGCGTAAACGTGTGCCGCGCGGCATCCAGATCGACAACGATTTCGAGCGGAGAAAAACACTCGTCACAGATTGACAGCGGAGCGTTCTCGTAGCGCTTCCCGCATTCCCGGCATCGCAGTTCGTAAGCAGCAGCCATTCCAGCCCTCGTTTTCTGAGAGCGGCGTCGGCAAATAATACGGGCACGTGACGTCGTACTTCGCTACTGCGGCACTACTGAGGATTGCGCGAGATGCGATACAGCCTGCACCCCGAATCTCATGTTCCCCGCCTCGCGGCGAGCGAGAGTTGACACCGTTGTCCTGAATTGCTCAGGCCGGTTGTCGTGGCGTCACAGGGCCCGTCCCTCAGCCACTCTGCATGAAATCCAGGCTCGCTCTTGTGGAGCAAACTTGAACTGTTTCTGTGATACCACAGACACCCTGGGGACGCAACTCCACCAGCGGGGAATCGCGGCTATCGGCGTTCGAACGGTTCTGAGGGACATTGAATCGCGCGTTCAGGAGTCTTCACCGCCCCGCGATCAGCCGCTCCCTCACTGCCTTATTCTTCGCCAGATCCACGCACGTCCACGCCATCGCCATCGCGCCATCGATCAGAGCCTTGTCCGCATCCGCCGTCACGCAG
>JBAVUB010000699.1:0-7326 GCA_049696575.1 Acidobacteriaceae bacterium
GGCGAAGACGGCGTGCGGCCAGACGCCCGCGGCGGTGCAGGCGCTGTCGATGTCGGCCAGCATCGCGGGGCTGCCGCCGTGCGTAGTGCCGCCCGTAAAAGGCGGATGATGCACGGCGATGATGACCGCTCCGGTGAACTTGTCGCTTTTGACGCGCTTGAGAGCAGCGGTCAGGAATGCGATCTGGCGCTGATCGAGGGTGGTATAAGTCCCCTTCTGGTCGGAGATCACGCCGGGATCCTCCAGCACATTGCTGTAGAGGCCGAGGATGCGGACGAAGGGCGCTTCCAGCGTGAAGTAGACCCCGGGCTGGATCATCGTGGTGCGGAGGAGGCCGCCAGCGTCGGGCGCCGGCGCAGCGGAAGGGGCGCAGAAATTGCGCAGGAAAGCTTCGAGCGACGTTTCCGGATCGCTGGACCAGACAACGCCGTCGTGATTGCCGGGGATGGCGATGACCGGGGCGGGGTAGTTGCGGTACGGCTCGTAGAACTGGTCGTAGTAGTACGTTGCTTCGCCGAAGTAATAGACCACGTCGCCGAGATGAAAGAAAAACGAGGGCACATCGGCCGGGTTGGATTCGTTGAAGTCGGCGACCATCGTGTCGGAGACCAGATCCTGCGTGTTGGGGCCTTTCACGCTGCCGGTGTCGCCGACGCAATGGAAAACGATCTGGCCGGAGGCCGTGATCGCCTGGATCTTCGCCGCTCCCTGGCTGCCATAAACCTGCTGCAGCGTCAGGACGGGCTCGACGGCCTTGCCTGCCGGCTGCGGGACGGGCTCGACCGAGGCGATTTCCTTGTCGCTCTGATCGGTGACCGGGTCTTTGAAGCCGGTCGGGTCGGGCGACGGCGTGGGCTGCGCGAAAACCGGATCGCCCGGAACAGCGGCCGGGTGGGCTGGCTTGCGCGGATGTTTTTTCGGCTTGGGGGCAGGCGCAGGTTGTTTGGGCATCGTCCTCTCCTGCGATGAGGATAGGCGATTCTCGCCATCGGAATGTAAATCCCTCGTTGCGCGTCGGGAACTTATTCGGAGCGCGGCTTGCCGAGGTGGTAGCTCAGCGCTACGGTTGCGTTCATGACGTCGAGACCGGGGTTGGACGGGGTCATGAAGCCATTGGAAAAATGAAAATCGCCCCACAGGCCCAGGCGGATGTCGTAACGCGGCGATGCCTTGACCAAAACGCCTAAGGACGACTGTAGGCTGAAGTTCTCATAGGTGGACGAGGGAGAAAGCGCCTTCTCATTGAAAGCGAGCATCCCTCCCTTAAAGAGGAGGAAGGGCTTCAGCGCTTTATGGCTGCGCCATTCCATGCGCAAACCGATGGGAGAGATTCCGACACCGTAGAGATTCTTGCGGCCGGGACCGATCGTGTCGCCCCACAGATCGGTTTTTGCCGGTTCATTCAGGATCATGATCGGCAGAACTTCGGCAACGTAGTCCATCTGCGCGCCCAGGAAGTAGTCCCAGGAATGGCGGTCGTACTCGATGCCGCCGGTGTACAGATGGCTGCTGCCCCCGCCGGCAAAAATGTAGTAGTGGCCAAAGGAGTCCAGTCCCTCGAATTCGATTTCCTGTTCCGGCGGTTGTCCAGCGGGGGACGGCTTACTTTCGATGACGGAGTCTGCAGGAGCGGCGGTTGGCGCCGATGAAGAAAGAGCCGGTCCCTGCCCGCGAGCCAGCGGCAACCCGGCCAGAACGAAAGCGGCGAACAGGCCCGCGCATTGCACAGAAACGCCGCAGGGGCCCCGGTGCCGGAGCGCGCCACCAACCGACAGATCAAGCCAGTTCTTCAGCAAATGTCACCCGAGGGGCAGGATGTGAGGTCAGCAGCGACCCAGATGCTCATTGCGGGACAGTTAAACCGAACCGTAGTACCGTTCGCCAGGGCTGTCAAGAAGGTAATCGGCGTTGAGCACGCAAGGGGATAACGAAGGTGGGTCGCACTCAAGCCCCAGGACTGCCAGAAAGTTCGCGAAATGTACAACGAATGGTTCTTGTTTGGCGCAACAAATGCGGTAAAGTGCCGATTCATATACAACAACAAGCTTCTTCAGCCGGTGGGAGCCGGAGAAGCGCAGTCTATCCCTTTCTCCAAAACCGGCAGGGCGAAGAAGCGCGGAGGAAACCATGATTCCCGAACGCCACCCTTTGCGCCAGTTGTTTCATGAAGTGGTTGCCGGTTGCTATCACCGCCACAGCGGGATCGACGATCCGGAATTGACCTCCTATGTGGGGGATCTGCTGACGGAGTTCACCGCGACGGAGAGCCTCTACTGCATTCGTGACCCCGAGGGGAAACCGGTCAGGGATCTGCGGGAAATGATCGCGGCCTCGGACCCGGTCTTTGGCGTGGCGGCCTCCTTCGACGAGGAGCGCAAGGTGCGCCGCCACATTGGCGACTATGCCCTGTTCGCCACCGGAATGTATCCCGAGTCGACGCAGTTGTGGCGGCACAGCGGGGAATCCGGGTTCGCGGAGATGGTGAAGACCGGCAAAGAGAGCTACTACATCGTCTCGCAGTTCGATCTGTTCGAGTACCGGGATGAGGCGCCGCTGTTTGCCCAGCTGTCGCACGAATTTGAGCGCTGCATGCACGGGCTCAAGCACGTCCGCGAAGAGCTGGACCGCATGGGCGGGATGATCCAGTAACAGCAGGGAACAGGGAACAAGGAATAGAGAAGTGGCGCGGGGGACTTCAACAGGAGTCCCCCGCAGTGTTTTTGGGGCGAAGGAGAAGCAGAACCGGCCGTCTCAGGTGAGCGCGCGATCGAGATGCGTGTATCCGCCGTCGACCACGACGATCTGCCCGGTGGTGTGGCCGCTCTGCGAGGGCGAGAGCAGAAAGACGGTCATCGCCGCGATCTCAGCAGCTTCCGTAAACCGATGGCCGAGCGGAATGCGTTGCCGGATCGCCTCAAGCGCCGCCTCAGGATCAGGACGCGTCGAAATCCAGCGCTGGTAGAGCGGAGTCATCACCTCAGCCGGGAGAACAGCGTTGGCGCGGACGCCGAAGGGAGCGAGCTCAGCCGCCCATTCGCGCGTGAGCGCCAGCTGCGCGCCTTTAGCGGCGGCGTAGGCGGAGGTTCCTCCCTGGCCGGTGAGCGCGACCTTCGAGCTGATGTTCACGATGGAGCCCCGCGAGGCCTTCAGCATCGGCAGCGCGTAGTGCGCCATCGCGTAGTAGTGGACCAGATTCTGCTGCAGGCTCTCGACGAAGCGATTCGGCGAGCCGGATTCAAGGCCGACGCCGTCGTTCGCTCCCGCATTGTTGACGAGACCAACCATCCGCCCATAGCGGTTGCGGACGTAGTCGATGGCATGCTCGCACTGTTTCGTATCGGCCAGGTGCGCTTCGACGAAGTCGCATTTGCGCCGGCTGTTCAGCATCTCGGCGAGAAAGTTTTTTACGTTGTCCGAGGCGCGGCTGACGACGACCACCGTCGCCCCCTCGTCGAGGCAGGTGCGCGAGATGGCCTGGCCGATGCCCGCGCCGCCGCCGGTGACTACGATCACGCTGTCGTGGAGCCCGAGGTCCATGGTGGAAGGATAACCGCGGAAGGGTTCGCAAATTCGAACCAAAAAGAGAAACGTTCCGTCGCGCCGATTCACGAGTAGCACAGCGGCACCACTCCCCCAAAGAAAGAGGACTCCCCATGTCGACCCCAGTCTTAGCTCCAACCGACGGAACCACCCCCATCACCCTCCCCGCCCTCGACCCCTGCTGTCAAAGTCCCTGCGACCCGCCCTGGCGCACCGGACCGAGCTGCATCACCTTTACTGAAACGAAGACCCTGGTCCTGCCCATCGTCGGCTCACCCGCCGCAGGCGACTTCGGCCGCGGCACCGTCACCATCACCGTGACCTATACCCACACGCTGTGCCTCGTCGCCAAGCAGCGCGGCGGCCTGGCCTATACGCTCACGCTGCTGCCCGGCGAAAAAATGACTCTCTACCAAAGCGACCGTTATCGCCGCACCACCTCAGAGACGGAGCGCTACTCGGTCCAGACCACCTTCTCGCAGTTTGTCTCAGCGGTGCACACGCAGCAGACTTCCAATGACTCGAGCCATCTGCAGCAGGTGCTCAACAGCCAGACGCAGAGCGCCAGTTCGGGAAGCGGCGGCGGAATCAACCTGGGCATCTTCAGCATTGGCAACAGCGGCAGCCAAAGCGGGACGAAGAGCGTCAGCTCGGTCGACGATCTGTCCACGCAGAACAGCTCCAGCCAGTTTGGGTCCACGGTCCAGCAGGCATCGCAATACACTGACCTGCAGCGCAGTGTCACCATCAGCAGCTACGAGGACTCCGAGACCGTCTCCACCACGCAGCGCACGCTGGTGAATAACAACGCCTGTTACGCCGTCACTTACTTCGTGCGCAAGGTGCTCGACGTCTATGTGCTCACCACGAAGGTCATCGCCGTCACGGTGCAGGTGACGGTCGATAACTATGTCTCCCCGGTTCTAACTCCGGCCCAGATCCATCAGCTTCCGCAGCAGTATCAGAAGGCGGTGGAAGCCGCGCTGAAGGGCCTGCCCACGGTCGGCGAATCCGTCGAGCAACCGGCGGTTATCACCGTTCCCACCGACGGCGTGGTCTACGATCCCGAACTCGCCCACTGCTGTGCCCAGGATCCCGCTCTCGATCAGGCAGAGATGATCAAACTCGAGCGCGCCCAGGCCGAAGCGCAGAGGTTGGGACTGGAGATTCAACTCATGGCTCTGGAGGTCCAGCGCCGCCAGGCCCTGCTCGCAGCTGGCACCCTGACGGCCTTCGAAACCCCGCCGGCGAAAACCATCGTCGCATAGCCGGTGAGAATCCCAGGTCTCGGCAACGGGACCTGGGGTACCACTGGGACGGGTCTTGACCATAAGGTGTCCATTGGAGTACTAATTAAGAAGTGCAGAGCCCCGCAATGTTTGACAACCTGATGACGGGCCTGGGCGAAGTAGAGGCCTTTCTCAGCGGCCAGAAAGCCGGCTACAAGGTCACCCTTCCCGCCGACATCGACGTGAAGAGCATCCGGCAAAGGCTGAACATGACCCAGGCTCGATTTTCCGAAGTGTTCGGGTTTAGCCTCGACGCCGTAAAACACTGGGAGGGTGGCAGGCGCACTCCGGAAGCCGCCGCTCGGGCATTTCTGACGGTGATTGCCAGGGATCCACGCGCTGTATTGACTGCATTGCATCCCGTAACCGCACCGCCGATACGAAAGCAGCTTAGATCCGCGGATGGGCGAACAAAAGCCTCGTACGTGAGACAGAAGCGTCAGGTGCGGGGGCAAAGCGCTGCGGGCAGGCGAGGCGCGTCCTTCAGCAGAGCGGCAGCGGCGGCAAGATAGAGAGCCAGGCGCGCATTTTTCGACCAAACCCCCTAATGTGGAAAACTTGTCAAGAGGCGAGCTTAAAAACCGAAGTAATGACCGCTGACTTAGAACCACTTACACGCCAAACCGCCCAAAGATATTTGGCGTGTTTTATACCGAGATTTGGTATTCTAATAATAGGGGGTAAAAAAAGAATTTCCCCGATGGATCCAAAGCAAGAGCCTCGCATACGCGAGGCTTTTTCCTTGGTGGCCTGTCGCGGTTCTCGGTTCACCCCCACTCTTCCCGATCACTGAATGGAGGTTTTCTATTCCCTATTGCCTATTCCCTGGTTCCTGCCTTTTCAATCATCCAGCCCTTCACGAGCGTGAATTGCATCATTCACGAGTGCGAAGGAATGACCCATTTTCAATTACTTAGCTCTTGAGGGCCTATGAAACTCGCCCAAAATCAAACACTTAACCAAAACTGAGGGGTAGGGGGTAGGCGATTGGAAATGGTCGGGGCGGAGGGATTCGAACTTGAGCCGTTTTGCGGGCGTTCGAGCCCGCAGGCGAAATCCCGAGCGAGTGAAACGAGTTGAGGGACCTTCCGCCACTGGACTCGGCTTGGAAATGGTCGGGGCGGAGGGATTCGAACCCACGACCCTCTGCTCCCAAAGCAGATGCGCTACCAGGCTGCGCTACGCCCCGACTTTAACGATTGTATCGCAGGCACATGAGCCCATGAGCAATGTTCACGCGGGTTTCGGTCGCTCACATGCGGTGCGCGATCCACACGATAATCAGCAGCAGCACAATGATCGGTGTGGCGAGAATGGCAAGCACCGCAGCGAGCAGGCTGAACAGGAAAACGTAATCCTTCCAGGTGTGCTGGTGAGGCTGGTGAAGATGCCGCATCATCAGCCGGTAATTGCGGCGGTTCGCCTTCCACGCGATGTCGAAGACGTCGCCGAAGAGCGGAATGGAACCGATCAACACTTCGATCGCGAGGTTCACCATCATGCGGATGAGGGTGACGTAAGGGACACCGCGAATCCACGCCGCGAAGACGAGAACGAAAGAAGCGATGCCGGCGATCACGTCGCCAAGGCCAGGGATGAGGCCGATGAGGCCGTCGAGACCGAGCCGAATGCGCGTGCCGGGAATGCGGAAAAAGTCGTCGAGCAGGTGGGCGAAGAAGTCGAGATTCTCGTCGGAGAACCAGCGCTCGGCTCGCTTGCGCAGCGTGAGCGCGGGGCCTGACGCAGGAGCATTTCCAGGCGGTAGAATCTCGGGTTTCAGGGGCTCTGGCATGGGGTTTTGCGAGCGAGTGGGCCGTGCCGCCAATGCTACAATCAGGGTTGGTATGGCGGCTATAGTTCAGTGGCAGAACACCGGACTGTGGCTCCGGGTGTCGTGGGTTCGACCCCCACTAGCCGCCCCAAATCAACAACCTGCGGCCGATTCGAGCCGCTCACTTCCGTGACCGACAAGGCAGAGAAAAACACCGGCGGAGCGGTCTATGTGGGCTGCTCAGGATGGGCGTATCCGACCTGGAAGCCGGCGTTTTATCCGGAAAAACTGCCGTCGAAGAAGTTTCTGGAGTACTACGCGACCCGGCTCAACTCGGTCGAGGTGAACTACACCTTCCGGAGCTTTCCGCGGCGGACGGCCATCGATTCGTGGCTGGCGCAGACGGGCGAAGGGTTCCGATTCTCGTTCAAGGCTCCGCAGCGCATCACGCATTTTCAGCGGCTGCACGAATCGGGGCCGACGCTGGAGGCGTTTGCCGGGGCGATTCAGCCGGTGGCCGATGCGGGACGGTTGGGTCCGGTGCTGTTTCAGCTGCCGCCGAATTTCAAGGCGAACGAAGGACGGCTCGCGCAGTTTCTGGCCGATGCGAAGGGATGCCGTTTTCGCATGGCGTTTGAGTTTCGGCATGAGTCGTGGTTCGACGCGGCGATTTATCGCCTGCTGGAGCGGCATGAAGCCGCCTTGTGCGTCGCCGAAAGCGACGAC
>JBAVUB010000700.1:0-5890 GCA_049696575.1 Acidobacteriaceae bacterium
ACCCCGCCAGGTTCACCCCACAGCAAGTAGCTGACTCCATCGCGGCACCCAGGTCAATACAAAACGGCTCGCATCTCGGTACTCCAATACAGTAGCTTCCCAAATTGGAACCCACAGCATCCCCCCAACTCCGAAACCGGCCCCCCCTTTACCCCGCCAGGTTCACCCCACAGCAAGTAGCGGACTCCCGTCCCACCCGCAAGTCAATCCAAGCCCGCTCCCAGTTCGGTACGTGGGTACCCTCTGTTCCCAAAACGGAACGCCGCTCCTGGCCTCCCCCGCGACACCCGACCGACCCCACCCCTGCCCTTCACCCCAAATTCTCTACACCCAGCGATTAGACAATCCCCCACCTTCTCGCGTCCAATATTTCAACGAGCATGATCCTCCGTGTCCCCGGTGGTTCTCATTTCAATCCATCAGGAGGGTGTCCCCATGCGCCATCTCCCCATCCGCACGGCCACCATCATCTCCGCTCTCCTCGGGCTCTCCCTCTCCGCCTCGGCCGTCCGCGTTGGCGACCCCGCCCCCGACTTCACCGGCACCGACTCCAACGGCCAGACCCACAAGCTCTCCGCATACCGCGGCAAATACGTCGTCCTCGAGTGGACCAACAACCGTTGCCCCTACACCCGCAAGCACTACACCAGCGGCAATATGCAAAACCTCCAGAAGGAGTGGACTGCCAAAGGCGTAGTCTGGCTCACCATCCTCTCCTCCGCGCCCGGCGCGCAGGGCTACATGACCGCCTCCGCTGAAAACGACTACATGCAGAAGGTCCACGCCGCGCCCACCGCCGCCCTCCTTGATCCCGCCGGTGTCATCGGCCATGAGTACGACGCGAAGACCACCCCCGACATGTACGTCATCGATCCCTCCGGCAAGCTCATTTACGCCGGCGCCATCGACGACCACCCCACCACTGACACCTCCGACATTCCGCGCTCGAAGAACTACGTCTCCGACGCCCTCACCGAGGCAACGGCCGGACAGCAGGTCGCTGTCACCTACACCCGCCCCTACGGCTGCAGCGTGAAATACAACTCCGGCGACTAAAGCCTGTCGAATTCGTTATCGAGACCTGGACTCTCGCCGCCGCGGGTCCGCTTTTGAAACCCGGGCCTGCCACCCCTCGAATCAATCGGCTCACGGCAAACGCGGTGGTACATTGGCCGCATGCGCGTGTGGATCGCCGTCCTCGCAGTCTTCGCGATCGCCCTTCCCGCGCGCGCGCAAAAAACCATCTCCTTCTCCACCGAAGACGGCGGAGTCATCTTCGCGGATCTCTATGGATACGGCGCCAACGCCGTTGTCCTCGCCCACGGAGGCCAGTTCAACAAGGAGAGCTGGGCCCCGCAGGCCCGCACCCTCGCCGCAGCGGGATTTCGCGTCCTCGCCCTCGATTTCCGCGGCTTCGGCGACTCCCGCGGCCCCGGCCAGTCTGATCCTCTCAGCGCCCCTCTCCATCTCGACGTTCTGGCCGCCGTCCGTTACCTGCGCCAGCATGGGGCAAAAACCGTCTCCGTCGTCGGAGCCAGCATGGGTGGCGGGGCCGCCGGCGATGCATCCATTACCGCACCGCCCAGCACCATCGATCGCCTCGTCTTTCTCGCCTACGCGCCCAACCTTCCCGCCGCCGGGCTCAAATCCCCCAGCCTTTTCATCGTCGCCCGCGACGACGCGAACGGAGACGGGCCGCGCCTCCCTCGCATTCGCAAACAATACGAGCAAGCCCCCCAACCAAAACAACTCATCATCGTCGACGGGTCGGCGCATGCTCAGTTTCTCTTCCAAACCGATCAGGCCAACCGCGTCATGCGCGCAATCCTCCGCTTCCTTTCGCAAAAATGAAGCCACCCCCCCGGACAGCCCCCGAAAAAACCCGTCGCCCCGGCCAGGTTCACCCCACAGCAAGAAGCTTAAACTCGCACCGAGCACTCCCCCAACAACGAAATGCCGGACCTCCACTCCATGGTAATGTCCTGTACCAAAACGGCACCGGCACCCGCGTCCCGCTTCGATTTGCCAGCGTGGGACCCCGCCAAAAAAGCCGCTTCCCCAGCCAGGTTCACCCCACAGCAAGCAGCTGATACCCTCGCTTCGCAATCGTCAACAAAAGGATCCTCTGCTCCGGCACCAAAGGCACCTCCCCGTGCCGCTTCGGGAAACGCGGCCTCAGCCCCTGCCCCTCCCACTCCTCCCTGCCCTCAACCTCCGCCCCCGCAAAATGACGCGGCCCCCCACCCACCTCCCGAAAACAATTTTCGCCACCCTTCCCACCGTTGACACAACCAACCCGCGATGCTTTAGCATGATCCTTGGTCCTAACGTTGTTGCTCGCGCACATCGCGCACATCAGGCCCCAACCCGAAACGCTAACAACTTCCGCTCCATCGAAGTCCCATCATTAGTCAGACATGATTACAGTCACAGACCTGACCAAGAGGTACGCCCGCACCACCGCCGTCGACCACATTTCCTTTTCCGTCAATAAAGGCGACATCGTCGGATTCCTCGGCCCCAACGGCGCCGGCAAAACCACCACCATGCGCATGCTGACGTGCTTCTTCCCGCCCACCGCGGGCAAAGCCACCGTCGCCGGCTTCGACGTCTTCGATCAGTCCATCGAAGTTCGCCGCCGCATCGGCTATCTCCCCGAAGCCCCGCCTCTCTACCTTGAAATGGAGACCATCGAGTACCTGCGCTTCGTCGGCCGCCTCAAAGGCCTCTCCGGCGCAGACCTCGACAAACGCGTCGCCTACGTCTGCGACCGCTGCGCCATCGCCGACGTCAAAATGAAGCTCCTCGGCAAGCTCTCCAAGGGCTACCGCCAGCGCGTCGGCCTCGCCCAGGCCATCATCCACAACCCCGACGTGCTCATCCTCGACGAGCCCACCGCAGGCCTCGACCCCAAGCAGATCAACGAGACCCGCGACCTCATCAAGGGCCTCGCTGGCGACCACACCATCATCCTCAGCACCCACATCCTGCCCGAAGTTGAGCAAACCTGCGAGCGCGTCATCATCATTAATAAGGGTAAGCTCGTTGCTACAGACTCCGTACAGAACCTGCAAGCCCGCGCCCGCGGCGCCGAATCGGTCCTGATCGAAGTAGCCCCGCGCACCGGCAGTCTCGCCGCACCCACCGCCCAGCAGCGCCTGGAAAAAATCGCAGGCGTGAGCCGTGTCGAGCTCAAAGAAGAGCGCGGCCGCGGCTCCGTTTTCGAAGTTGAGAGCGACAAAGGCACCCTGGTCCGCGGCGATCTCGCCCGCGCCATCGTCGAAGCCGGCTGGGACCTCAACGAACTCCGCCCCTCCGCCATGAGTCTCGAGGAAGTCTTCCTCCAGCTCACCGGCAGCGACGCGGCGACGCCCGAAACACTGGCCGCGCCCGCACCAACAGACACCGACGCCCCCGCTCCGGAGGCCGAAGCATGAGAAACATCTGGATCATCTGCCGCCGCGAACTCTCCAGCTACTTCAGCTCGCCCATCGCGTGGCTGCTGCTCACCATGTACAGCGTCATCTTCGGCTTCATCTTCTGGAATTTCCTCGCCGAGTTCATCAAGCAGGGCATGGAAATGGAAATGATGGGCCAGATGCAGCCCATGAACATCAACGAGCAGGTCATTCGCCCCTTGCTTGGCACCAGCAGCTTCCTCGGATTGTTCGTCGTCCCCCTCATCAGCATGCGCCTCTTTGCTGAAGAGAAACGCAACGGCACCATCGAGCTGCTCGCCACCTCGCCCGTCCACGACATCGAGATCATTCTCGGCAAGTGGTTCGCCGCCACCCTGCTCTACTGCTGGATTATCCTCTACGCCAGCATCAGCTTCGTTTTCCTCTTCCGCTTCGGCAATCCTGACTGGAAACCGATGCTCATCACCCTGCTCGGCGTTTTCCTTCAGGGAGCGGCCCTGCTGGCCATCGGCACCTTCATCTCCACGCTCACCAAAAACCAGATTATCGCCGGCGCGCTCACCTTTGGCGCCTGCCTCTTGCTGTGGGTCTTCTCCTGGGTCAGCAGTTATGACTCCTCCACCTGGGCTCAGGTCATGTCCTACATGTCCGTCATCACTCATTTCGATACCTTCGACCGCGGCGTGCTCTCGTCCAAAGACGCAATCTACTACCTCAGCGTCATTTTCCTTGGACTCTTCTTCACCGCCCGCTCGATGGAATCTCTTCGCTGGAGGTCGTAACTTAGAATGCCATGGAAGGGTCTGAAGGCGAGACAAACGAAGTACGCGGCCTATGCGACCACTTACATTCTGGTCGTCCTTGCCGTCGTCGTCGTCGCCAATTACCTCGCCAATCGTTACTCGAAATCGTGGGACGCGACCTCCAACAAGCGCTACAGCCTCTCCCAGGAAACGAAGAAGATCGTCGACGGCCTTAAGTCGCCCGCGACCATCACTTACTTCAATGTGAGCACGCGCTTTGCCGAAGGCAAGGACCTCCTCGACGAATACAAAGCCCTGTCGTCCTCTAAGGTTCAGGTCAAATACGTCGATCCCGAAAAAGAACCGATCCTCGCGCGCGCAGCTGGCATTCGCACCATTCCCGCCGCCACGGTCCAGATCGGCGACCACACCGAAACCGCCACCGACATCACCGAGGAAGGCATCACCGGCGCCTTCATCCGCGACATCAAGGGGAATACGCGCACCGTTTGCTTCCTCACCGGCTCCGGCGAACATCCGATCGACGACACCAGCCGTGACGGCGCTTCCCGCTTCAAGGATCTGCTCGCCAAAGACAGCTACCAGACGCAGTCCATCAACCTCATCCAGAAAGCCGAAGTCCCCGCCGAATGCACCGCTATCGTCATCGCCGGCCCCACCGGCAACTACGAGCAGCCCGAAGTCGACGCCATCAAAACCTACGTCGAGAACGGCGGCCGCGCCCTCGTCATGCTCGATCCGCCTCTCAGCATGGGCCCCAACGGCATCGCCGATAACAACGCGCTGACCGCACTGCTCGCCAGCTGGGGCGTCACCGTCGACAAAGATCTCGTCCTCGACCTCAACCCCATCGGCCAGCTCTACGGCTTTGGCGGCCAGGTCGCTCTCGTCAACAGCTACGGCACGCAGCCCATCGTCGCCGATATGAAGAGCACCTTCACCGGCTTCCCGCTCGCGCGCTCCCTCACCTTTAAGAACGCCGGCAAGACCACTGTCGAGAAGCTCTTCGATACCTCCGCGTCCAGTTTCGCCACCACTAACCTCAGTTCACCCAAAATCAACGTGAAGGACCCCAACAATAAACAAGGTCCGCTCACCCTTGCAGTTGCCGGTAGCTACAACACCGGAAAACCCAGCTCCGAGGGCCGCTTTGTCGTCGTCGGCAGTTCCGCCTGGGCCTCGAACGCTTTCCTCAGCTTCAACGGCAACAAGGACCTCGCCGCCAACACCGTCAACTGGCTCTGTTCCGATGAAGACCTCATCTCCATCCGTCCCAAAGCGCCGGAAGACCGCCGCATCACCATGACCACCGGCCAGCTTGCCATGGTGCGCATCGTCAGCCAGTTCGTGCTCCCGCTCATCGTCATCATCGGCGGCATCATGGTCTGGTGGAAGCGGAGATAGAAATGTCATTTTGAGCGACGCCCGAGCCGCAAGGACGAGTCTTTTTGGTTGTCATCCTGAGCGCAGCGAAGGACCTCGAGTTTGTTTTTTAGTTGTCATCCTGAGCGAAGCGAAGGACCTTGTGTTTTCCTTCCTAATACCAGCGCGTAGCGCTGCTCAACTCTGAAGAATCGTTATGAAATTGCGCGGTCTCCTCGTTGCTGTCGTCGTTCTCCTCATTCTCGCCGGCGTTCTCTATTGGTCCCAGCACCGCAAGACCGAGGACACCACCTCGACCGCCACCCCAACGAGCCCGGCCATCCT
>JBAVUB010000701.1:0-2203 GCA_049696575.1 Acidobacteriaceae bacterium
ATCACCGCTACATCCTCGCGTATCTCAGCGAGGTTGCGCCGGAGTTGGTGCGCCGGCCGCGCATCTGGCTCGATGCAGGCGATCAGGAAGGCCGTCGGACGCTGTCGGACACGAGGGCGCTCGATGCGCGGCTGCGAGCACTGGGCTGGCGCGACGACGTGGATCTGCACTTTGAAGAAGTCGCCGGTGGAACGCACGACGAGGCTTCCTGGGCAAAGCGCGTGCGGCCGATGCTGCGTTTTCTGTTTCCGGAGCGAAGGGATGCGCGATGACCGAGACGCCGATCGACCTGATCCGCAAGCTCGACGAGACCGCGACGGCGCTGCTGGAGCTGTCGCGGCGGGTGCGGGCAGCGGCTGCGGAGGTGACCGATCCAGGCCTGCGCGAAGAAATGCTGGCTAGTGCGGAAGGCTGGGAGCGCAGAGCGGAAGAGATGGCGGACGCGATCCTGCGCTGGAAGCGTGAGATTAACTAAATCGGAGGTTACTGTTAGCTCCAGGTCTGGGGCCACACGGACGCACAGGAGATAAACCCGGTATACTCGCTGTTCAGAGGATGTTCCGGATCAGAAGGCCCCATGGTGGGTCTTTTTGATTCTGGGCAACTGGTCCGCGCTCTGCCGTGTTCCCACAGGCGGGCTCCTCTGGAATCTCATGGGCAATCGACTCGACAGCATCCACTCACCCGCCGACCTAAAGAAACTGTCAGTCCCGCAGCTGGAATCCCTGGCGCAGGAGATTCGTGAGCGGCTGATCGTCACGCTCTCGAAGACTGGCGGACATCTGGGCCCGAACCTCGGCGTGGTGGAACTGACGCTGGCGCTGCACACCGTCTTCGAAACGCCCAAAGACAAATTTGTCTTCGACGTCAGCCATCAGGCGTACGTGCACAAGATGTTGACTGGCCGCTGCGACCGCTTTGACACGATGCGGCAGCCTGGCGGATTGAACGGCTTCATGCTGCGGACGGAGAGCGAGCACGACTGTTACGGCGCAGGACACGCGGGCACCGCACTTTCCGCGGCGCTGGGCATGGCGGTGGCGCGCGATCTTGCCGGCGGCACAGAACACGTGATTGCGCTGGCCGGCGACGCCGCGTTTACCAACGGCATTTCGTTCGAGGCGCTGAACAATATTCGAGATCAGACGAAGCGGCTGATCGTGGTGCTGAACGACAACGAGTGGTCGATCGACCGCAACGTCGGGGCGATCGCGAAATACCTGCACAAGATCGTGACCAACCAGCACGTGAGCCAGTTGCACGACAGCGCTGCGCGGCTGCTGGCGCGGGTCGGCGGCAAAGGCGCGCTCAACGTGGTGCGCCGCGCCGAAGAGGCTGCGAAGGGCATGTTGTGGCCGTCGTTCCTCTTCGAGGAATTCGGGCTGACCTACTACGGTCCGGTCGACGGGCACAACCTCGGACAGCTGATTGAGACCTTCCGCTTCCTGAAGCAGCAGGAACGGCCCGTGCTGCTGCACGCGATTACGCAAAAGGGGCGCGGGTTCCAGCCGGCGCTGGACAAGCAGAAGAAGTTTCACGGGCTGGGGCCGTACGATCCGGAGACCGGCAAGACGGAGACGGCGGGGCAGCGGACCTATTCGGAGATTTTTGCCGAGACGCTGGTGCGGCTGGCCAACGAGAACGACAAGGTCGTCGCAATCACCGCGGCCATGCCCAACGGAACTGCGCTGGATCTGTTCCGTCCGCATCATCCGAAGAAATATTTCGACGTGGGCATCGCCGAGGAACATGCGGTGATTTTCGCGGCGGGCATGGCAACGCAGGGGTTCAAGCCCTACTGCGCCATCTACTCGACGTTCCTGCAGCGGGCGTTCGATCCGGTGGTGCACGATGTGTGCCTGCAGAATCTGCCGGTGGTCTTCTGCATGGATCGCGCGGGCTTGAGCGGCGACGATGGACCAACGCATCACGGGCTCTTCGACATTGCTTATCTGCGCGGCGTGCCGAACATCGTACAGATGGCGCCGTCGGATGAAGACGAGCTGGCGGACATGATGTTTACCGCGATGCTGCACCAGGGACCGAGCGCGATTCGTTATCCGCGTGGGATTGGACCGGGAGCGAAGATGAAGCAGCGGCCTCAGGCGCTCGAAATCGGCAAGGCCGACGTGATCCAGGAGGGCGACGACTTCGCCATTCTTGGCTTAGGTGCGCTGCTTCCGATGGCAAAGGATCTGGCGCG
>JBAVUB010000702.1:0-9463 GCA_049696575.1 Acidobacteriaceae bacterium
CCAGGGCCAGGGCACCGAAGCCGGCATTCTCGGCAGAGTCGTCGGCGCCCACAACGCTCCCTACAATCCCGCCGTCGCCGGTGGCGACAACACCGCCATGTCCATGCCCTGGAACTCCACCTTCCAGGACAAAGTCGGCATGCTCGTCGAGCGCCTCCAGATCGTCAATGGCCGCCCCGCGCCCCAGGGTTCCGTCACCTCCGTCACCTCCATCCGCGTCCCCAACGACCTCGGCCAGTGCGGCAGCTTTACCGGCAACATGACCCTCCCCGCCGGCAACGTCATCGTCACTGGATCCCTCTGCGTCCTGCCCCTCGAAAACAGGGGCGACTACAAAACCATCATGACCCTGCTCCAGGCCCCCGCCACCGAAGCGGCCACCTTCCCCGCCGTCGCCCAGTCCATCTTCTCCAGCTACAACGTCCCTATCCCCACCCTCGAGCTCCTCCTCAAGCCCTGGGACCAGACCGCCGGCCACGAAGTCCTCATGAACCCGGTCTCATCGCAATGCTTCCAGCTCGCTGTCCTGCACCTCGCCCCCACCTCCCAGCTCCCAGGAGCCTGCGGAGGCACCGCCCCCTAACCAAGCTGTCATCCTTCGCAAAGCGAAGGACCTTGCGGTTCTTTCAAGCTGTCATCCTGAGCAAAGCGAAGGATCTGCGTTTGTTCTTTTAGCTGTCGTCCTGAGCGCGGCCGGGTGCCCCATATCTGCCCGCAGTTGGCAGATGTGGGAGACCACCAATCTCCCCCCTTGATTCTTCCCCAGCCACGCTCTCCGCTAAACGTTCCCGCCGCAGCGTTCCCGCATCCAAAACAACAGCGGTCCCGCCAGACCCCGACCAAGGGAGAAAGCCGCCATGCAAATTCCTCAGCCCGCCAAACTCAGGCAGATGCCCGCGCACGCCAGGGCCAAAGCCAAAGTTACCGTCGAAAGCTCCCAATCCACCCCCTGGGACCAATCCACCACCCCATCCTTAATAGAAATCCATCTCACTGAGACCTTCACCGGCGACCTCGACGGCCAATCCCCGGTCCGCGCTCTCCAGCTCCTCCGCGACGACCACTCCGCCACCCTCGTCAGCCTCCAGCGATTCACCGGCCGCCTCCACGGCCGCCGCGGCTCCTTCGTCCTGCAAGGATCGGAAACCGTCGACAACGGCCACATCCGAGCCACCTGGTTCGTCGTCCCCGGCTCCGGCACCGGCCACCTCGCCCACCTCCGCGGCCAGGGAGGCTTCGAAGGCTCCTTCGGCCAGGTCAGCGAAGCCTGGCTAGACTACTGGTTCGAATAACCTGGCAGGTGGCCCCTCCGGGCCCGATTTTGGTTTGAGCGGGCAGTTTCCGTGCGGCCCGAAGCACGGGCGACAACCCGAGCCGCCCCGCAGCCCCCATTCCTTATCCACTCCATAAGCATCTCCTATACTCACAAACTCCTTACACACCGCTTATCGAAAACCGATGCCCTCCAGGTTTTTATTGCTAATGACCGGGTTTTCCGGCACAAACAGAATCGGATAAGTTAGGCCTGCATTAACGTTCGACTCCGCACCTTCCATGGCAGCCCGCACCACGATGTGTGTGCATTCGAAGGTCTCGGTTCAGAGGATTGGTCGCAGCAGGGCAGCCTCGGCGACACCGTCGTCTCCCGTGCTCCCGCCCCTTAACTCGTAGTCCTGAGCTTGGCTCGCAGCCCCGGCTTTCCGCATTACAAAATCCCACGAAGGTGAGGGATTTCCTCTCGGCTCAACTCCGAGAGCCGCGCCCCACCTCACTCTAAGGAGGCAGGACAAATGCTTACAGCGGTAAACGTATCGCCCTCGTTCCTGAAGATACAAATCCCCCCGGGTTCTGAATCCACGCCACCGCACAGGTCGCCCGGTATCCGGATTGCGATCGTGGTCACCATCATGCTGCTCGCCCTGAACACCTGGACCGCGCGCGCCCAGTCCACCTTCGGCAGCATCCGCGGCACCGTCACTGACGTCTCCGGAGCTGTGATCGAGGGTGCCTCCGTCAAGCTGCACTCCCTCGACGAAAGCGTCGACCGCGACACCACGACCAGCGCCTCCGGCGACTTCCTCTTCGAGAATCTGAAGGCCGGCCATTACCAGGTCACGATTCATAAAGACGGATTTACCGATGCCGTGGTTTCTTCAGCCGCGCTGGAAGCCCGCCAGGAGCTCCGCCTCCCGGTTACGCTTACGGTCACGGCAGGAACCACGACGGTCCAGGTAAGCGCCGACGCGGCGCTGATGAATACCGAAAATGGAACCATCAACAATACGATTTCGAACCTCGACATTACTACCTTGCCTATCAACTCCCGGTCCGTGTCGAGCAGCCCTCTGGCGGCTCTCGCCGTGTCTCCCGAAGTAACGAGGGACTCGCAGGGGAATATCGCTGTCGGCGGCGCAACCTCCTCGCAGACTGGCTTTTCGGTGGATGGAATCTCCACCGCCAACGTCCGTTTCAACGGCTCGCTGCAGGATACCTATCCATCGATAGAAAGCATCGACGAGATGAAAGTCACCGCGTTCAACAACAATGCGGAGTTCGCTCAGATCGGCGATGTCACCTTCACCACCAAGAGTGGCACCAATAAACTGCATGGTAGTGCGTTCGAATATTTTCAGAACAGCGCTCTGGACGCCACCGTTTTGAATTTCCCCGTCAAGGCTCCCCGCACCTTCAACACTTTCGGCGGCAGCCTGGGAGGCCCCGTAACCATCCCCAGGCTCTACAACGGCCGCGACAAAACCTTCTTCTTCCTCGATTACGAGGGAAATCGCAAGACCCAGTCGTATCCCGAAGAACTGCTTGTGCCCTCCGCAGCCGACAGGGCCGGCAACCTCAACGACCTGGTCCAGGGTCTGGGAGCCGGACCTGTCCTTAACCCCTTCACCGGCACGCCCTTCCCCAACAACACCATCCCCTCCGGATCGTGCGCGGCCTGCATCAATCCCGTGGCTCTGGCTCTGTTGAACTACTATCCCTTGCCCAACGCCAACCTGGGCGCCTTAAACCCGTCCTACAACTATGAGACCCTCAAGCCCAACCCCTCGAACTCCAACGGCTTCGATGTCCGCGTCGATCACAATTTCAATACCCAACAGCAGGTCTACCTGCGCTACAGCTTCAAGAACGCGTCCTATAGCGAGTTCAACAGCGCCGGCGTCGTTGCCCCCGCCAGTAATTTTCTCCCGAATGATGCCGCCAACGATCAAAATCGCAGCCTCGTAGCTTCCTGGAACTATGCCATTACTCCCACCCTGGTCAACGAGTTCCGTTTCGGGTTCGCCAATTACAACGAGAATGACTCTTTCCCCATCCAGGGGGCCGCGGCCATCTCTCAACTCGGGCTGGTCTTCGATCATCCGGTAGGCACCGCCTCGCATCCCACCGCCGATACCTTCCCGAACTTCAATTTCGCCGACGGCTCTATAACCACCATTGGCCAGGACCGGGTTGGTACAACCATTTCCGGGAACGTCCAGTTCACCGACAATCTCACCAAAAACATTGGCGAACACACGCTCCGTTTTGGAATGGATGCTCGCAGAGAGCATTTCAATTCCCTCATGTACTTCGCCCCCTCCGATGACTATGGCGACTTCACCTTCAGCGGCACCCTGACCAACTACTCCTTTGCCGATTTTCTCCTCGGGTTGCCAAGCCCCTCTTACTTTGCCGTCATTGGCCCGCAAATGGATGCGCGCGCTGTCCACTGGGGTGTTTACGGCCAGGATACATGGCAGATCAACCCTCACCTCACGGCCAACTTCGGATTGCGCTGGGAATTGCTTCCGCCCTTTCAGGAATCCAACGGCGACATAGCTACCTACCTTACTTCGGGGAGCAACCTGACCGTCGTCGTTCCCGACAAGTTCTATCCATTTATCAAAAACAATTCCCTCCTCCAGCAGATATACACCGGCTTTCTTCAGGGATTTAACGCATGTGGGCTTGCGAATCAGACCCCCTTACTCCCCTGTTCCAACATCGAAACCGCCAGCCAGGCCGGCCTTCCTCAGGGCCTTCGCGATTGGAATTGGCGCGATTTCGACCCCCGCCTCAGCTTCGCATGGCGTCCCTTCAACAACGACAAAACCGTCATTCGCGCCGGCGTTGGCATTTACACCATGACCACTCTCGGCCCCATGTCTTTCAACAGTGGCATCATCGCTCTCTCCGATCTGCTCACCTACAACAATTCGGTCTCCAACGGTGTTGCTGCCTTCCAGTTTCCTGACACTGCCCCTCCCAACGCCGCGGCAACCATCGGCGGCGGCGATTTCGAGGAGGCCAACGATCCGCACTGGAAAGATCCTTCCTCAGCGCAATGGAATCTCACCGTGGAACGTGAGCTGACACCCAGCACCGTGGTCCGCGTCAGCTACACCGGCCAGGGCGCCTGGCATCTTCCCATCACCGTTGACAACAACCAAATTCCGGCCAGCTCCACGCCCTACACCGTTCCTAACAACGGATACTCCGTCGTCGATCCTCGTGCGCCCTTCCAGAACTGGCTCCTCCTGATGGAGTCGTTCAGCAGCGGCACGCAAAACTATGAGTCGGGAATCGCCGAAGTCACCCACAAAGAGGGGCATGGGCTCACGTTCCAGGCCAACTATACGTTCGCCAAAAATATCAGCGACGCACAGGGCACCGATGCCCCCTCTGCTTACGCTGGCGAGGAGCCCTACGCCGTGGAAATTGCCGACCGCTTTCACTTAAAGTATGACCGCGGCAACGTGGTAGGGATGCCGCGCCAACGCTTCATGCTGACAGGCAGCTACAAACTGCCGTTCGGAGAGGGACAACCGCTGGCCGGACCGAAATTCCTCAATCCAGTCATTGGAGGCTGGACCCTCAGCTCAGTCACTACAACCCAGACCGGTCAGTGGCTCACCCCCACCATGCCGGCCGCCGACGATCAATCCAACACTGATATGATCGAGCGCACCACCGGCGGCGCCATTGCACGTCCGGACTGCATTGGAAACCCCTACACCCACCAGTCGGCCCAGCACTATTTCAACCTCAGTGCCTTCGCTCTGCCGCCCGCCGATGCCGGACGCTTTGGGACCTGTGGCGTCGGTATCCTTCAGGGGCCCGGTATGATCGACGTGGACGCAGGTCTGGCCAAACGCTTCAATATTGGCGAGCGCATGCATCTTCGCTTCGAAGCAACCTTCACTAACGTCCCCAACCATACCAACTATGCTCCGCCGTCGCTGAACTTCGGCGAACCTTCCAGCTTTGGCGTCTTGAATACTGCGCTGCCCCAGGGCGAGGGAGGCAACCGCACCGGCCAGTTCGCCCTCCGCCTCGATTTCTAACCCTCAACGGGCGGCGCTCCCACGCCGCCCCAACGCGGTCGATCGACATCAACCGACCGCAAGTCGTTGATCGTCACCAGCTCCGGGCCCGCCACGGACAACTGTGACCGCGCGCACATACAGCCGTTGCTGCGTTTCTTCTGAATAGTCTTCAGTGGTTTGGGTTCGTACCAGAACCGCGGACCACGGTCAGAGGGATCGCTCATGCGGATTTTCCGGGATGCCGGACATCTCTTCCGCCTTGCAGGCCTGTTCGCTCTCGGAACGCTGTCGTTTCTCGCCATCCGCAGCTTCATCGTTCCGCACAGTTTCGGCCAGTACGGACACTACCGCGGTGCTGCCATCGCCGAGATCGCCGCCCACCCCGTCCATTACGCCGGACACCAGACCTGCGAAACCTGCCACGCCGACGTGGCCCAAACAAAAACCGGCGGCAAGCACGCCCAGGTGAACTGCGAGGCCTGTCACGGTCCGCTGGCGCAACACGCCGACGATCCATCCATCGATCCCGGCAAGCCGGACACGGCGGTGCTCTGCGTCCGCTGCCATGCCGCCAGCGCCGCCAAACCCAAAGCGTTTCCGCAGGTCGATGCCGATCAGCATGCCAACGGCCTCCCCTGCCAGACATGTCACCAGCCGCACAATCCGGCCATCGCCGCGGGAGGAACCAAATGACCCTCACCCGACGCCAACTGCTGATCCTGCTGCCGGCCGCCGCGGTCGCCTGGGAGTCGGTGCTCGCCGGCACGCCCGAAGCCTCGCCCAATTACACGATGTCCGAGCACTGGTGGAGCATGCTCATCGACATCCCCAAGTGCATCGGCTGCGGCAACTGCGTGCGCGCCTGCCAGGCGGAGAATGATGTCCCCGACGGATTCTTCCGCACCTGGGTAGAGCGCTACCACGTCGACGACTGGCACATGGCCAACCCCGAGGTCATCTCGCCCGACGGCGGCAAAGAGGGGTTCCCGGTAGCCAAAGGAGACGAAGGCAAGTACTTCTTCGTTCCCAAGCTCTGCAACCATTGCGCGGATTCACCGTGTACGCAGGTGTGTCCGGTAGGTGCGACCTTCATTGCACCCGACGGCGTAGTGCTGGTCGATCCGAAATACTGCCTGGGCTGCGCCTACTGCGTGCAGGCCTGCCCCTATGGCTGCCGCTATATCCATCCGCAAAAAAAAGTCGCGGATAAGTGCACGCTCTGCTACCACCGGATCACCAAAGGGCTGACCACGGCCTGTTGCGAGGCTTGTCCAACCGGAGCGCGCCAGCTGGCCGACCTGAAGAACCCAAACGATCCGATTCACGCGTTCCTGAAAACGCACAGCGTGCAGGTGCTGAAACCGCAGATGGCCACCGGCGCCAAGGTTTTCTATAACGCGCTGGATGGCTCGGTGCGATAAGCCGCGAAGGAGACGGAGAACACTATGCCCGGCGTCGAAGGCTTCATGTATCCCAACGAAGTATCGCTCTACTGGAGCGTGCTCATCGTTCTGTATCCATATATTACGGGGCTGGTGGCGGGCGCATTTATTCTCGCCTCCCTGGCGCGGATCTTCCGGGTCGACGCGGTGAAGCCGACGTATCGCCTGGCGCTGCTCACCGCGCTCGCGTTTCTCATGGTCGCGCCGCTGCCTCTCCAACTGCATCTGGGGCACCCCGAGCGCTCCTTCGAGATGTATCTGACCCCGCACCGCTCCTCCGCCATGGCCATGTTCGGCTTCGTCTATCTCTGGTACCTCATGGCTGTCCTGGTCGTCGAGATCTGGCTCGATTTCCGCGCCGACATCGTCGCGCTCTCCCAATCCACCACAGGCTGGAAGCGCTGGATGTACAAAATCATGACCCTCGGCTCCAGCAACGTCAGCCCCCGCGCCCTGGCCATCGATGAACGGGTGGGCTGGCTGGTCACCCTCATCGGTGTTCCCTCTGCCTTTCTCCTCCACGGTTACGTCGGATTCATCTTCGGCTCCATCAAAGCCAACCCCTGGTGGTCCTCGCCGCTGATGCCGGTGGTGTTCATCTTCTCCGCCATGGTCTCCGGCATTGCAGCCGTGATGCTGCTCTACATGGCAACCACGCGCCTCCGCCGCAAGTCTATCGACATGCTGTGCGTGGATACCGTGGCGCGCTACCTCTTCTACATCTTCATCATCGACTTCAGCCTGGAGATGCTCGATCTCATCCACCGTGTTTACGAGGCGGACGAATCCTTCCGCAGCCTCGATTTCATGGTGCACACCCGCCTCTACTTCTCCCAGATCGTTCTTCAGATCTTCATCGGTACCCTCACTCCTCTGGTGTTGCTGTTTCTCACCCAGGTGACGAAGTTGCGCGAAATTGTGCGCAAGCGCATCTACGCGGTAGCGGGATCGCTGGCCCTCATCGGCATTTTTGCCATGCGCTGGAATGTCGTCATCGGCGGACAACTGTTTTCGAAAAGTTTCCTCGGCTACACGACCTACAAAATGGTTCTGGCCACCCGCGAGGGATTGCTGGTTTCGATCGCCCTCACACTGCTGCCGCTGCTGTTTCTGGCCATCCTGATCAAAATCCTGCCGCCGTGGCCGGAAGCAGAACACACCTCGATTCCCGAAGCTGTGGCCGCGCCCTAGCCAGGCGCGCTTCGGCGAGTCTTCACAAAGGCGGTGAAGACCATGAACGACCTTTCCGACGCAGTCGAGCAGCTCACGCAAACCGTGGCGGATTTGCAGCGCCGCGTCTCCGCCCTCGAAACCTCCCCGCCCGCCGCGCCGCACCTCCTCGCCCAACCCGCGCCCTTCATTCCCGCTCTCCCCGCCGCCGCATCAGTGCCGAATGCGCACGAGAGCGGAGTCTTCTCCATTCTCGGCAAAGCCATGCTCGGCATTGCCGGCGCCTACCTGCTCCGCGCGCTGGCCGAATCCTCCGCCCTGCCCCGGCTGCCCGTCGTCGCCCTCTCCATCGCCTACGCGTTCCTGTGGCTCGTGCCGGCCGTCCGGGTCTCCGCGAAGGCCCGCCTCGCCAGTGTGGCGTGGGCCTGCACATCGGCACTCATCCTGGTTCCCATGCTCTGGGAGCTGACGCTGCGCTTCCATACTCTGCCCAGCGCCGTCACCGCCACCATTCTCTGCGCCTTTGTGATCGCAGCCTCCGCGCTCGCATGGAACCACCACTTCGCAGAGGTCGTCTCGGTCGCCAATGCAGCGGCCAGCGTCGCCGTTCTGGTTCTGGCCATCGCCACGCGCGATCTGGTCCCCTTCATCGCCGCGCTGTTGCTCATGGCGATCACCGGGGAAGTCGCTGCCGCCCGCCATCGCACTTTGCGCGTCCGGCCCCTGGTCGCAGCTTGTGCCGACCTCGCCCTCTTCGCTTTGATCTGGATCTACTCCAGCCCCGCAGCCTCGAGCGCCGACTATCCCGCGATTGGCGCCGCGCTGCTCCTGGCCTTTGCCCCCGCTTTACTGCTCATCTACGCGGCCAGCGCATCCTTCCAGACCATCCTGCTGCGCCGGCGCATCTCCTTCTTCGAAACCGCCCAGGTCTTCCTCGCCGCTCTCCTTTCCCTGTGGAGCGTGCTTGTGTTCTGGCCGGGCCACGGCCGCCTTGTCCTCGGAGTGTTGTGCCTCTTCGCATCGGCCGCGGGTTACGCGGCCACTTTCGCATGGCTCGACCGCGTTCACGAGCAGCGCAATTACCACGTCTACGCGACCGGCAGCCTGGCCCTGCTCCTGGCAGGCTCCTTCCTCTGCCTGCCACCCGGATGGCTTCCCCTGTGCCTTGGCATCGCCGCGGTTGCCTCCATCCTCATCGGCACTTCGAGGATGCGTCTCACCCTCCAGTTCCACGCCCTCGCTCTTCTGGCGGCCTCTGCCTTTGCCTCGAATCTGTTGGTCTATATCTTCCACGCCATGGCAGGAACATTTCCCGGCGCGCCTGGCCCCATCTTCACCCTCGCCGGCGCCTGCGCGATGGTCTCTTATGCAGCCGTCGCTCGCCTTCGCCAGGAAACATTGCCCACCCGAACCCTCCAGTTGCTCTTCGCCGCCCTGGCCGTGGGATTCACCACCGCCCTGCTGGTCTGGATCCTGGCGATGCTCACCGCCATGGCCGCCACTCCGCAAGCCGAGCATTTCGCCGTCCTC
>JBAVUB010000703.1:0-16902 GCA_049696575.1 Acidobacteriaceae bacterium
GCCCTGGCCAACAGCGCGACCGGCACCCTTCGCGGATCGACCGGTGCTTCCGCGGGAACGACCGGCGCGGTGGCTGGCGGCCTGAACAATGCAACTTCCGGCGTCGATGGCGCAGCCAACGGAACTCTGGGCTCGACCGGAAATCTCGGCGCGAACGGCACCGCGCTGAATAATGCTGGAAGCTTGAACGGAGGGTTGGCAGCCGGGCCGGTGATGCCGGTGGGCAATCTGTCCGGCGTGACCTTCGCAACCGTCAATGCGGCGGGCGCTGCGTCGAGCGGTGGCGTGAACGGCTCCGCGGGAACCTCCTTTGCAACCGTGCTCACCGGGCACGGGAAAAATGTCAGCCTGGACAGCGGTTCGCAGATGGCACTGAGTGTGGCGCCGCGGTAAGGCGTCGCGAGACAACAAACAAGAGCCAGGGCCCTGTTACGCTGCTGCGTGACAGGACTTTTTCCTGCGCGCGATCCCGAATGACAGAGCCCGAACAGAAGCGGAGCGCCGGTAAACAGAGGTTCCCTGCGTTGTATCCGATTCTGGACGCGGAACTCGCGCTGCGGGGGCTGGGCGCGGACCGGCAAAAGCGCCGCAGCGTGTTGCGCCAGTTTGTGCAAGAGCTCGCCGAAGCAGGCGTGGAGATTCTAGAGTACCGCAATAAACTTGACGAGGACGGAGTGGTCGCCGCCGATGCGCGGTCGATGCGTGAAGCCGCGGCTCCCGCAGGCCTGGCCCCGATGCGCCTGATCCTGAATGACCGCGCTGCCCTGGCGCCGGAAGTGGAGTGGGACGGGGTGCACGTCGGCCAGGAAGACTTGCCGCCGCGGCAGGCGCGCTTGCTGGTCGGCGAGAACGCCCTGGTCGGACTGTCGACCCACAATGAGGAGCAGATCATCGCAGCAAACCGGGAGCCAGTGGACTACATCGCTATCGGGCCCGTGTTCGCGACAGCGAGCAAGCGAGACACCTCCCCTGTGATTGGCCTCGATGGAGTGCGGCGCGCCCGCGCTCTCACACGGAAGCCTCTGGTTGCGATCGGGGGGATCACATTGGAGACAGCGGCATCGGTCTATGCAGCCGGTGCCGACTCCCTGGCCGTGATCGCAGCCATTTTTGCTGCTCCCGGCCGCTCCCCTGCACAATCCGCGAAAGACTTTCTCGAAATTTTCAAGTAGAACTGTAGGACACGTGAGTTCCCCGTCCACCAGCTCCGCCACTACCGCTCAGAAACCGGCCAGCCCAAAAACCGGCCTCGTCGCGAGTCTCGGGCTGTTCAGCGCCACCGCCATCGTCATGGGCTCGATGATCGGTTCCGGCATCTTCCTTGTGCCCGCCGACATCAGCCGCGGCGTGGGCTCGCCCGCGCTCCTGATCGGCGCATGGCTGGTGACTGCAGTGATGACCATCATCGGCGCCCTCAGCTATGGCGAGCTGGCCGCGATGATGCCCGGCGTCGGTGGCCAATACGTCTACCTCCGCGAGGCGCTCGGGCGCATCTGGGGCTTTCTGTTCGGCTGGACGCTCTTCCTCGTCATTCAGACCGGCACTATTGCCGCGGTCGCCGTGGCCTTCGGGAAATTCCTCGGGGTCTTCTTCCCTTCGGTCTCCACCACCAACTGGGTCTGGCACATTGGGCACGTTCCCGCGTGGACGGTGGGCTCCATGGTGCTGGGCAACATGGATATCGGCATCAACACCGCGAACCTGGCCGGCATTGTGATCATCCTGGTGCTCGCGCTCATCAACGTTTTCGGCGTCAGGCTCGGGGCGCTTGTGCAGAACGTCTTTACTACCGCCAAAACCGCTGCGCTCCTCGGCCTTGTCATCGTCGGCGTTCTCTTCTGCCGCAATGCAGCCGCGATTCACGCGAACTTTGGCGCGAATTTCTGGCACGGCGCCGGCTGGAGTACGCTCCATCCCTTGCAGGTGGGCCAGGGCGGCCCCATGGCGATGGTCGGCCTGCTCACCATCCTCGCGGTCGTGCAGACCGGCTCGCTGTTCTCCGCCGACGCGTGGAACAACGTCACCTACACTGCGGGCGAGGTGCGGAATCCGAAGCGCAATCTGCCCCTGTCGCTCGCGCTGGGAACCTCGGTGGTGCTGGGCCTCTATATCCTGGCCAACTTTGTTTACCTGCTGGCGCTGCCGCTGCACGGCGATCCCCACGGAACCACCATCGCCGCGCGCGGCATTCAGTATGCCTCTGAAGATCGCGTCGCCACCGCGGCGCTGCAGCTGATTTTCTCGCGGGCCGGCGCTTATCTCATGGCAGGCGCCATTCTCGTCTCCACCTTTGGCTGCGCAAACGGGCTCACCCTGGCAGGCGCGCGCGTCTATTATGCGATGAGCCGCGATGGCCTGTTCTTCAAGGCCGCCGGCAAGCTCCATCCGCGCTGGCATACACCGGTGGCCGCGCTGATTGTGCAGGCGGTGTGGAGCTGCCTCCTGTGCATCTCCGGTTCTTACAGCCAGCTGCTGGCCTACATCATCTGCACCGAGCTGATTTTCTACATCCTGACCATTCTTTGCCTGTATGTGCTGCGGGTGAAGCGGCCCAACGCCGAGCGGCCTTACCGCGCCATCGGCTACCCCGTGCTGCCTGCGATCTATATTTTGATGGCCGTGTGGATTTGTATCGTATTATTGCGCTACCAACCCCAATACACATGGCCGGGACTGGTGATCGTGCTGATGGGTGTGCCGGTCTTCCTGGTGTGGTCTCGCAGCGCGAGTCAAGATCCCTCTCCCCAGGCAGAAAGCGCGCCTGAATAATTTCCTGGAGGAACAGCCGATAATGGCTAAGCTTTTTGCCGTCAAGCCCCTTTCCGCGATTCGTCAGGAAGCCAGCGAGGAGGGCGCGCATACTCTCAGGCGCACGCTCGGCCCCATCAACCTGATCACGCTGGGCATTGGCGCCATCATCGGCGCGGGCATTTTTGTGCTCACCGGTACCGCTGCGGCCCAGTTTGCCGGTCCGGCCGTCGTGCTCTCTTTCGTGGTCGCCGGAGTCGGTTGCGTCTTTGCCGGCCTCTGCTATGCCGAGTTCGCCTCGATGATTCCCATCGCCGGCAGCGCTTACACCTACGGCTACACCACACTCGGCGAACTGACGGCCTGGGTCATCGGCTGGGCCCTCTGCCTTGAATACGCATTCGGCGCGGCTACCGTCGCCGTAGGCTGGAGCGGCTACGTCAGTAGTCTGCTTGGCTACTTTGGGGTGCACGTCCCCTTCAATCCCACGCCCGCGCTGGCCATCACGCTTTTCGGTCACGCGTTTTCCGCGAAGGTTGACATCTTCGCCCTCTGCGCCATCGTCGTGGTCATCGTCATCCTCGTGGTCGGCGTCAAGGAATCGGCCAACTTCAACAGCGCCGCCGTCATGATCAAAGTTTCCGTCGTGCTGTTCTTCATCGGCATCGCCACCATCTACGCCTTCGGCCACTGGCACCACATGATGGCCAACTGGCATCCCTTCATTCCGCAGAACCAGGGCCACTTCGGCGCCTATGGCTGGTCCGGCATCATGCGCGCCGGCAGCGTCGTCTTCTTCGCCTACATCGGCTTCGACGCGGTCTCCACCGCCGCCCAGGAAGCGCGCAATCCCCAGAAGGATCTCCCCTTCGGCATCCTCGGCTCGCTTATCATCTGCACCGTTCTCTACATCATCGTCGCCGGGCTGCTCACCGGCTTGAAGCCCTACGCGACGCTGAATACGCCGTCCCCGGTCGCAGACGGTGCCGCCGCGATCGGAGCTACCTGGGGCGTCTGTCTCATCGACCTCGGCGCCATCGCCGGTCTGGCTTCCGTCATGCTGGTCATGATCCTGGGACAAACGCGCGTGCTCTTCACCATGTCTCGCGATGGCCTGCTGCCCAAGTGGGTCGGCACCATCCATCCCCGTTTCCGTACGCCCTGGCTGGTCACCATCGCTACAGGCGTACTGGTCGCCTTCCTCGCCGCTTTCTTCAACATCACTTTCCTGGGCCAGCTCGTCAGCCTCGGCACCCTGCTCGCCTTCACCATCGTCTGCCTTGGCGTCTGGGTGATGCGGAAGCAGCAGCCCGATGTCCCGCGTCCCTTCCGGACCCCGTGGGTTCCGTTGGTGCCCATCCTCGGCATGATCATTTCTCTGGCCCTGATGGTTTCCTCCGACACCCCTGCCAAGATCGGCTTCTTCAGCTGGCTCATCATCGGTCTGGTGATCTACTTCGGCTACTCCATCCGCCACAGCAAGGTGCAGTCGCTGCCGGCGGAAGTGTCGCAGCCGAAGTAGCAGCCGCGCCGGGATATACTGCGCCCGTGGACTACCTCTGGACACCGTGGCGCTACACCTACGTCACCGCAGGGGATACGAAGAAGCGGGCCGGGGTTCCTGAAGAACTGAGCGCGTGGCCGGGCGACACCGGCTGCGTCTTCTGCAACATCATCGCCGCCGCGGACTATGCGATTGAGCACGGCATGGCCCGCAACGATGCGGAGCTGGCCGCCGGCATCGTCTTCCGCGCCCAGCGCAATTACATCTGCCTGAACCGCTTCCCTTACACCTCGGGACACATCATGGTCGTCCCCTACGAGCACCAGCCATCACTCGCCGGCCTTCCGCCGGAGACCGCGCACGAAATGATGGACCTCGCGCAGCGGGCCGAGCAGGCCCTGACCTCGGTCTATCAGCCGGACGGGTTCAACTTCGGCCTGAACCTTGGCAAATCGGCGGGTGCGGGCGTGGCCGGCCACGTACACCTGCATGCCCTGCCGCGCTGGACGGGCGACACCAACTTCATGACCGTGGTGAGCGAAACGCGCGTCCTGCCCGAAGACCTCGCCGTTACCTGGGAGCGCCTCCGCAAAGCCTTCGCTCTTCAGTCGCCGGCGGATGCCGATCGCAGCCGGTGACCCCGCCGTTTCTCCCAGGGCCTCCTCGAATCAGCGTTTCCCGCATCCAATCGGCAACGGTCGTTTCTCGCGGCTGCCAGGTTCCGCATCGGATGCCTGCCGCCCAGTGAGTTGCGAGGGCGCGTCACCCTCCGGAGTATTCTGCTTTTGGAGACTCCCCAAATGCTCCCCATCATCGTCCTGGAAATCGCGATTCTCGCCGGCCTTGTCATTCTTATGCTGAGGAAGACCCCGCCTATCTCGGAATCGTACCGGGCTGTTCAGGAAAGTATCATCCGGCTGGACAGTCGCTCGGAACACCTCGAAGCCGACTTCCGCACAGGGATCCAGGACATTCGTTCCGACCTGTCGGCCGGCTTGGGAAAGGCGCGAGAAGATGCGTCGCGGTTTTTCGATCAGGTCCGCAAAGACTCGATCGATCTTCGCGAGTTTGTGAATCAGAATTTCCAATACCTCGCCAGCGAGGCCAGTCAACGCCACCTCAATCTGGCGGAAAGCATCGACGCCAGGCTAATGAAGGTCGGAGAGACGTTGTCCTCGGGTCAAACCACCCAGTCCGGCGAAACCCTGAAGATGAAGGAGACCGTCGAGGCGACCTTAAGCCAGCTCGGGCGCGATCTCCGCGAAACCACCGCGCGACTCACGCAGGAAGTCAAAGATCGCCTCACAGCGGTGGCCGAACAGGTGAACTCTTTGTCGGAGGCGAATGAGCGGCGCCAGGAAGGATTGCGCCAGACGGTCGAAGGCAGACTCGAAGGACTTCAAAAAAGCAACGTCGAAAAGCTCGAAGAGATGCGCGCCACCGTCGATGAAAAGCTCCACTCCACCCTCGATCGCCGTCTCACCGAGAGCTTCGGCCTGGTTGCCGAGCGGCTGGAGAACGTCCAGACCGGTCTGGGCGAAATGAAGGAGCTGGCCGTGGGTGTCGGCGACCTGAAGCGCGTCCTCACCAACGTGAGAGCGCGCGGCAGCATGGGAGAGACCCAGTGCGGGGCGCAGCTCGATCAGATTCTTTCCCCCAACCAGTACATCAGGAACGCCACGATCAAAGAGGGGAGCCGCGAGTGTGTCGAGTTCGCGATCAAAATCCCCAATGGCGATCAGGGAGAAATGCTTCTCCCCATCGATGTGAAGTTCCCCAAAGAGGACTGGGAGCGGCTCGAAGAAGCGTTGGATCGCGGTTCCGCGGATGAGATTGCCGCAGCGCGCAAAGCGCTCGCGGCGACGGTGAGGAGTGAGGCAAAGAAAATCTCCGACAAGTACATCGATCCCCCCCGCACCACTCCGTTCGCGCTGATGTATGTTCCCACCGAAGGTTTGTTTGCCGAAGTGATCCGCGTCCCCGGCCTGATCGACGAGCTGCAGACCCATTTACAGGTCTCGGTGGCGGGGCCCACAAACTTTGTTGCGATTCTCAACAGCCTGCAAATGGGGTTCCGCACGTTTGCCATCCAGAAAAAGGGCGCTGAAGTATGGCGCGTGCTGGGTGCCGCGAAGATGGAATTTCAGAAATTCGGAAAGCTCATGGCGAAGGTGGAGAGCCAGGTCACGACGGTCCAGAACACGCTGAAGGAAATCAGCGGCAAGACCAGGACGATCAACAGAACGCTGAAGGACGTGAGCGGCCTCGAATTGCAGCCCGCCGAAGCCTCAGGGTTGCTCGGCATCCATGAGCAACAGGCTCTGCCCCTGGTACCGGACCAGCAACCCGGCCAGGTCGAGGAGATGGCAGCGAGCGCGCCACGGGAAGAAGAGAAGGCTGTCGAGAGTTAATTCCGCTGATTCCCCGTTTTTGCTCTGCGCCATGGGCGCAGCATCACGGCATTGTGCCGGTGAACTTCGGCGTCTCCGGAATAGCACCGCCGTCGGCCCGCGGATCGGACGCTCCGTAGTTCACGCCCGTCTTGCTGTTGTGCAGAACCGCCTGTCCGCGCCCCATCGTCGTGCTGTATTCCTTACGGACGTCGAGAACGTGTCCCATCTTCGTGAGCTGGTCGATCGTGGCCTGCGTCACGCGCGATTCGATGACGATGTTGCAGCCGAGTTTGCCGCTCACCGTGAAGCGTGGCTCTTCCAGCGCCGCCTGAATGTTCATGTGGTAGTCCACAATGTTCGAAACAAACTGGGCGTGGGCCAGCGGCTGATTCCACCCGCCCATGATGCCGAAGCCGATGTGCTCATCCCCGTGCTGCATGAAGCCGGGAATGATGGTGTGAATCGGGCGCTTGCGTCCGGCCAGCGCGTCCGGGGATTTGGGATCCAGCGAGAAAAGCCCGCCACGGTTCTGCAGCACGAACCCCATGCCATCGACCGTGATGTGCGAGCCGAAAGCCGAGTAATTGCTCTGGATGAAGGACAGGATGTTGCCGTCGCGGTCAACGACCGAGAGATACGTCGTATCGCTGGCGTTGAGCGATCCAGGCGCGACCTCGCAGTTGGCTTTCTCGGGATCGATCAGTTTCGCCCGCCGTATGGCGAAGGGCTTCGAGATCAGCTCCGGTACCGGGATCGTCGAGAAGAGCGGGTCGCCGTCATAGGCCTTCACGTCGGCGTAGGCCAGCTTCATCGCTTCGATGCGCGTATGCAGCTCGCCCGGGCTGTGCGGCCCGGCCGGGTCCACCGGAAACTGCTCCATAATGTTGAGCATCTCGAGCGCGGCCATGCCGTCGCCGTTGGGCGGCAGCTCGTAAACGGTCCAGTCGCGATAGGTCGTTGAGAGCGGCTCGACCCACTCCGCGGAATATTGCTCCAGGTCGTCGGCGGTCATCGTGCCCCCCTGCTCTGCGGAAGTCTTCAGGATGGCCTCGGCAATGGCTCCCGTATAGTAGGCCGGCTCTCCCTGCGCCGCAATCATCCGCAAAGCCCCGGCCAGATCGGGATTGCGAAAGATTTCCCCCGTTTCCGGCACATGGTCGCCGGGGAGAAAGACACGACGGCTTTCCGGAAAGGCCTTCAGCGCCCCGTCCATGGGCCTCCAGTAGTCGTGAATCATCTCCGGAACGGGAATGCCGTTCTCCGCATAGAAAATGGCGGGCCGGAAGAGCACGCGCCATGGGAGGTGTCCGAAGCGGTCGTGCAGTTTGGTCCATCCATCCACCATGCCAGGGACGGTGACCGAATCGATGCCGCTTTGCGGCATGGAGGTGATACCCTTCGCCTTCAGGCGTTCGATCGTGAGTGCCTTCGGAGCCCAGCCGCTCGCGTTCAGGCCGTACAGCTTCCTGGTTTTCGCATCCCAATAGAGGGCGAACAGGTCGCCCCCCATGCCGTTCATCATCGGCTCAGTCACGTTCAGCACCGCATTGGCGGCGATGGCGGCATCGGCCGCCGATCCGCCCTGCTCGAGGATCCTGGCCCCGGCCTGCGACGCCTGCACGTCGCTGGTCGCTACGATTCCATATTGCGTCGATACAACGGATCGCCCGTACGTGCGATCCTGCGCGAAGAGAGAAACAGCAGCCAATACGCAAAGGAGAAAGATGTGGCTGGACCGAATCGAAGACATACGCGAAGCCCTCCCTGAGGGGGACATGGATGTGGGTGAGGCGCGGGACTCTCCAGGGTAGCAGATTGCACGGCGGGAGTCGTTTTGAACGGAGACGCATCATAAAGCCTGCGCACGCTTTACACTACCAGGAGGCGTCAGTAGACTTGGGATTTCGGAGCTGAGGGGCGGTGTGCTTGTACCCAACCTCAGCGCCTGCGCACGCGGAGGCATCACTTCCCCCTCCCGATTTCAGCATCAACGTGAACTGAGCACCACAGGAGAGACGCATGGCATCTGGTGTGGAAGAAAAGGTGAAGCAGATCATTGTCGAGCAGCTTCAGGTGGATGAAGCTGAGGTGACACCCACCGCCTCGTTCCAGGAAGACCTGGGCGCGGATTCCCTCGACGTGGTTGAGCTGGTGATGCAGTTTGAGGAAGCCTTCGACCTCGAAATCCCCGACGAGGACGCCGAGAAGATCAAGACCGTTAAGGACGCGATCGATTACATCGACAAGAACGCGAAAGGCGGCAAGTAAACTTGCAGCGACGTGTCGTTGTCACCGGGCTCGGGCTGGTTTCCGCCGTCGGCAATACAGCTCCCGAAGTCTGGAACAACCTGCTGGCCGCAAAGAGCGGGATCGCCACGATCACCAGCTTTGACACCACCGCCTTTCCCGTCACTTTCGCCGCCGAAGTCAAAAACTTCGACCCCCTGCAATTCGTCGACAAAAAAGAAGCGCGCAAGATGGGGCGCTTCATCCATCTCGCCCTGGCGGCGACGCACGAGGCTATGGAGAGCTCCGGCCTGCAGACCTCCGGGTACGACGGCGAGCGCGTCGGGGTCTTCATCGGGTCGGGGATCGGCGGATTCGACGTCATCGAGCGCGAGCACAACAACATGCTCCAGGGCGGCCCGCGCAGAATCTCTCCTTTTTTCATTCCCGCGACCATCATTAATCTGGCCGCGGGACAGGTGAGCATCCGCTACGGCGCCAAGGGTCCCAACGAAGCCACTGCGACCGCCTGCACCACCAGCGCGCACTCCATCGGCGACGCCTATCGGATCATCGAGCGTGGCGATGCCGACGTGATGATCGCCGGTGGTTCTGAGGCAGCCATCACACCCATGGGCATCGGTGGATTCGCCGCCATGCGCGCGCTCTCCACGCGCAACGACGATCCAGCCCATGCCTGCCGCCCCTTCGATAAAGATCGCGACGGCTTTGTCGTCGGCGAGGGATCGGGCATTCTCATTCTCGAAGACCTCGAGCACGCGAAGGCGCGCGGCGCAAAAATCCTCGCGGAAATCATCGGCTACGGCATGAGCGCAGACGCGTACCACATCACCGGCATGCCCGAAGACGGCGATGGCTGCTTCCGCGCCATGGCCAACGCCCTGAAGTCCGCAAAAATCGAGCCCCACCAAATCGACTACGTAAACGCCCACGCCACTTCAACCACATTGGGCGACGTCGTGGAGTCGAAGGCCATGCAGCGCCTCTTCGGCGAGCACGCCACCAGCCACAAACTGAAGATCAGCTCGACCAAGTCGATGACCGGCCATCTGCTCGGCGGCGCCGGCGGACTCGAAGCCGGCATTACCACGCTTGCGCTGCTGAACCAGACCGCCCCGCCCACGGCGAATCTCGATCACCCCGACTCCGAGTGCGTCCTGAACTACGTCCCCAATCACCCTCAAAAAGGCAAGATCGACATCGCTCTCTCGAATTCCTTCGGCTTCGGCGGCACCAACGGCTCCCTGATCTTCCGCCGCTGGCAGTAGCGTCGCTAAATCGGCATCGCCCCGGCATCTGCGTGTTGTCCCGCTTTCCTCCCGTAGAATTGTCCACGTGAATCGAAAAGACCTGCAGAATCTGACCGACATGCGTCTGAAAGACGCGCAAGCTCTTTTCCTCGCGAAGCAGTTCAGCGGTGCTTACTATCTGGCAGGCTATGCCCTGGAATGCGCATTCAAAGCTTGCATCGCAAAGCAATTCAAGCGATATGAGTTTCCGGACAAGAAAATCGTCAACGATTCATGGACGCACGATCTCAGGAAACTTGCTTCGATAGCCAAACTTGACGAGTTACGGGAAGAACGTGCCAAACAGGACGATATCTTTCGCAAAAATTGGGACGTTAGCATCTTGTGGTCTGAGCAGAGCCGCTACCGCGCCGCAGACAGGTCGAGCTGCAAGACGCTCATCGATGCATAATGGAAGAACATCACGGATTGATCCCATGGATAAAGGCACTTTGGTAGATGTCGACCTCAGAAAGGGCGAGAAGATCGTTTCGGCGCTCGAAAAGAAGAAACTGCCGGTGGCTGCCGCACTGTGGGTTCATTTCCCCGAGTACGAGGATTGGCGCTTCGTAGTGGCGTCCAGGAAGCTGGACTCGCTGAACCTTGGTGATGCGTACCTTCGCGTCAACCGCGCTCTGGACCATGCGGGCATGACCGTCCGTGAGAGCCCTCCGATTTTCATCATGAAAACCACCGACCCCTTCATAAGATCCTTGAGGAAAGTGTTCGGCAAGACCGCCGGCGTCGCAGGAATGCGGCTCGGTGGACAAACATGGGGCGACCGCTTCGTGGACGACGCTTACGCGCTCAAAATTGCCTGATGCGCTGGGAGTAGCGGTAGGCCGGCACGTATCGCAGCGACTTCTCCCCGCCCATTCGCCGTCATTTCAACTTGTAAATAATGTGAGTAATGGTAAGCTGCCCCTCATCCGAGGTGGAACCCATGCCCCCTTCGCCCATCGACGTCGCCAGCGCCTTCGTTGCCGCCATCAATAAAGAGGATCTCGGACAGTTGCGAGACTCCATGACCGATGACCACACCTTCACCGATGCGCTGGGGAGGACCTACTCCGGGGCCGCGAAGATGATTGAAGGCTGGCGGCTCTTCTTCGACGCATTCCCCCAGTACTGGATCCGCGTGAGCACGGCGCTCGCCCACGGAAGTCGCGTGGCCCTGTTCGGCGAAGCCGGCGGCAAATGGAAGGTCGACGAGCGCGTGCTGCCCCAGACCTGGAGCGTCACCGCCGCGTGGCTGGCCGAAGTGGAAGGCAACAAGGTGAAAAAGTGGAGCGTCTTTTGCGACACCAGTTGGGCGACTCCGCCCAGCCCCGCTGGCACACCGCCGAAGAAATGACAAAGCAGACCTTTTCCGTCCGGCCGATCGGCTGCGGACCTTCCGCCGCGCAGGATCCCGAATCTGCCCCACTTCCCCGGCTAACTCCCCGTCGGCCCCCGCATCATTGCGAAATTATTACTGTCACCCTGGCGACATTGTGCAACCAAACGACTATGATCCTATAGAATCTTGCGAGCCCCTCCGATTCGCTGGAACCCCGGTCACGAATTCGGCCATCTTCACAACAACCTGCATGACGCTCTCTGAGGCCTTGCACACGCGCGACAGAAAGGTCGGGCTCGATGAGCGTTTTCTTGGTGAATCCCAGCGACAATTCCTTTGGCACGGCCGTCATCACGCCACGCTGGCTCTTCGTTCTGGCCGCCGCCACGCCGCCGTCGGTGGGCGATCCCATCCTCGTCGACGAGTCCCTGGAGCAGATCGATCCCGACCGCATTCAGGCCGGCGACATCGTCGGAGTCAGCGTTCACACCGGCAACGCCCTGCGCGGCTACCATGTCGGCAAGATGGCGCGCCAGCGCGGCGCCTGGGTCGTCTATGGCGGCATTCACGCTACGCTCTATCCCGAAGAAGCCCTCGAGCAGGGCGAGGCGCACGCGGTCGTCAAGGGCGACGGCGACCTCGTCTGGGCTAAAGTCGTTGCAGATTGCCTGGCGGGCCATCCCGGCCGCGTCTATGAAGGCGGCCGCATTGCAGGGACCGATTTCCTGCCCGCCCGCTGGGACCTGATGCAGCCGGAAAAGTATATGTGGGCTTCCGTGCAGACCATCCGCGGCTGCCCCAAGCATTGCTCCTTCTGCAGCGTGTGGCGCACCGACGGACAGCAGCCCCGCCAGCGTCGCTATCAGAGCGTGATCGACGAGATCGTTAACGTGCGCCGCCTCGGCTTCAGATTCGTCGCCCTCGCCGACGACAATTTCTACCCCGTCACCCTCACCGATCTGCGCCTCGCGCGCGAGCAGAACAATCTCGCCAAGCTGGAAGAGCTGACCGCCATCCGTGAAGAACGGTTGCAGCTGATGGAAGAACTGGCCAAGCTCCCCAACGACATGGTCTTCTTCACCCAGATCACCATGGAAGCCGGCGAGGACGGCGACTATCTCGACGCCATGCGCAAGGCCAACATCAAAGGCGCACTGGTGGGCGTGGAGGCGGTGACCCCCGAAGGACTGAAAGCCGTCTACAAAGACTGGAACTACTCCGGCGAAGCCCTCGCGAAGCGCCTGCAGACTTTCAAAGAGCACGGCGTGCACGTCCTCGGCTCCTTCATTTTCGGCCTGCCTACCGACAAGCCGGCGACCTTCGATGCAACCGTGGAGATGGCCCTGAAAGCGGGCGTCACCTTCGCCCAGTTCGTGATGATGACGCCGTTTCCCGGCACCGTGGATTTCACCCGCTGGGAAAAGCAGCAGTCGGTCGATCCCGCCATGGTCGACGGCGTCCCCATTACCCGCTACTGGCTCATTCCCTGGGAGAATCGCCCGAAGATGTTCACCCCCCATCCGTCCATGAGTTCGGATGAGATTCGCGACCGCACCCAGAAGGTTTGGGACCGGTTCTACAACTGGAGCGCCATCTGGGAGCGCTCGGCCGTTTGCCCCAATGTGACCTCGCGCATCGCCTTCATCTTCCTCTCGAAACTCTACCGGCAGATGTATGCCGGCACCGGCATTTCGAGCGACAGCGCGCGCCGCAGGAAGTCGCGGCGATGGGCGCGCTGGACGGCACGGCAATGCAAGCGGCTCTTTCAGGCCAAGCCGATGCCGGAACTGGAGTCTCCCAAGTGGGAGCCGTCGTTCCTGGGTCGCGCGTTTCTTCACGATGACGCCCAGCAGGAGTCAGGCCGCTTCGCGATTCTACCCGAGAACTGAGGGCGCGGCGGATACTCTGAAGATCACTGCACGGACAACCTGGTGAGACAGCAATCCTGGCGCAAAACTATGTCAGGACTGGTTTCCAATGGTACAATTGCAGATGTAATAAATCGTCATAATGTTCGTTCTTGACGCATCGACGCCGATTCTGATTACAAAGATCGAATTGCTGGACGTATTCCTCGCGAACATCGGCGTGGACGTCACGATTCCGCGGGCGGTGGAGAGAGAATCCTGCGGCGGGAAGAAGACGTTGGAGAGTTTGACGATCCAAAAAGCCGTGCGAGAGAAGAGGATCCGCGTCTTATCTGCCGAAAGCAAATTGGTCGCCCAACTCCACGAGGACTTCAGCCTCGGCCGCGGGGAAGCGGAAGCGATTGCCATTGCGGTGCGGGAGAAAGCTCGTGTGATCGGGATCGATGATAAAAACGGAATCAATGCGTGCAAGCTGCTCGGCATTCCCTTCACCACCACCGTGGGAATCCTGCTGCGAAGCCGGGAAAAGGGGTTGATCGGCGGCGCGGAGGCGTCTGCTCGGCTTTCCACCCTTGCCAGATACGGGCGGTACAAGAATTCGATCGTCGAGGATGCCCGATTGAGACTGGAGGAAATGCAATGACCCGAACCATGAGCATTCGGATGGATGGCGACAACTATAAGTTCCTGACGGAACTGACGAAGGCGGAGCGCAGCGATTTGTCGAAAGCAGTGCGCGATCTGGTGACACGAGGCCGTGTCCTTTTGGCCGTCGAGAGATATCGGAAAGGCGAGGCATCGCTCGGCCGAGCGGCCGAACTGGCTGGACTTCCTGTGGGACAAATGATGACAGTGCTGACTGAATTTGGCGTGCGCAGCAGGATCGAGCAGGAAGACTATCGTCAGGGCCTGACGAATCTGGCTAAGGTCTGGTAGCAACTAAGCGCTTCGATGCTCAGTAATACAGATACTTCCGCCACTTCAGATCCGAGTGCCCGATCATCCGCATAATGTGCCGGCTGGTGTGCAGCGTAAACGGCCGCGGCTCGCGCTGCAGCTTCATGTGCTCCAGCTCATGCAGCAGATGATTCCCCTTGCGCCGATTGCACGCATGGCATGCTGCTACCAGGTTCTCCCATGTCGAGAGCCCCCCGCGTGAGCGCGGCACAACGTGGTCGAGGGTCAGCTCCGCGGACGGCAGAATCACGCCGCAGTACTGGCAGGTGTTCCGATCGCGCAGCAGGATGTTCTTCCGCGAAAGCGCCCGCGTCTGGTGTGGGATGCGGCGATACTCAAGCAGACGGATGACCGACGGCATGGCCATGCGTATGCGCGCGGAGTGCAGTTCGGTGGCCTGCTCTTCTTCCGTGCGCGCCACACCCTTCAACACGAGGACAAGCGCCCGACGAGCGCCGCAAATATTGATCGGCTCATAGGATGCATTGAGCACCAGCACCGGCGTCTGCAGCGCCTGGGTGGTCGTGACTACGCGCAGGCCTTCGTGGACGTGGCTTTCGGCATGCGCGACGCCCAGGGCCTTCCCCAGGGTTTGTCTGCGAGCGTGAACACCAGCCTTTCCCAACGACATAGTTCCTCCGTCTCAGGCAGCCCGGATTGCAGGTCCGGACCCGTTATCCTGCTCCACCGGTCGACGCCGGCTGTCCTTCCTCCCAATAAACAAAATCCTGTTCCATCGCAGGTTCAGCCGCCCCGGCCTCCCGCCCATGCATATCTTCAGGTCCCTGGACGTGCTCCCTCTGCGCGCGCGCGACGGTGGCGACCAGAACCGACGCCGATCCGGCGCGACGCAATGCCTGGCTGCACGCGCGTGCCGTGGCGCCCGTGGTGTAAATGTCGTCGATCAGCAGCACGTTGCGTCCCTTGACCGCCTCAGGACGCGGAACAACAAAAGCGCCGCGGACATTCACTCGGCGCTGATGCGGGGTCAGACCCGCCTGACTCTCTGTCGCACGCTGCCTCACCAGCAGCAGCACGGCGGCAAGCTCCAGGCGCATCTCGGGGCGACGCCGGCGCAGCGCGGCCAATACACCGCGCGCCAAAAGTTCGGACTGGTTGAATCCCCGGCTGCGACGCTTTTTGCGATACAGCGGCACCGGGACCGCCAGCAAATCAGCTGGAAGCTCCGGAATGGTCAAAACCTGCTCCGCCAACAGCGCACCCAGGCGTTTCGCCAGCGGCTCCATGCCGTCGTATTTCAGCAGGTGCAGCAGCGTTCGCAGCGTGCCCTGGTAAACACCATGGGCAACCGCTTTTCGAAAGTCCGGAGGCCCCAGGCGACACGGGCGGCACAAAATTTCCCCAGCGCTGGACGGATCAGAATCCACGGCTTCGCCACAGCAGGCACAAAGCGCTCCGTTTTGAGAAGGGAGATCGTTCCAGCAGGAGGTACAAACAGGAAGGAGGGTGAAACCAGCAAGCGGAAGCCCGCAGACGCGGCAGTCGGCGGGGAAAAGAACAGAGGCAAGGCTGTCGAGGGTGCTTGTTCCCGTACTTCGAAGCACGCGAACCACCGCGCGCCACGCCGACACATCCGATGGCGGAATTTCGGGTCCGCAAGGCCCCCCGTGAACCGGGTGCTGGTTCACTGGGCTGCTCGTCAGGGAAAGACTCTGACTGAAGACACACCTCGCTTCGGAGAAGCGGAGGGAACCGCCCTCGTTGGGTGCAGTATACGGGGGAAGCCTGCGGGCGGCAACATAGTAGAAAGCTCGCGCGCCCCGCAGGTACTCTGGAAACGGCTGCAAAGCAGCTAAGCGTTTGCATTCTATGGCCATTCTCTCCATGCAGAGCCGGATCGACGACTGGGCGCGCCAGGCCGGCTTCGATGCGGCCGGAATCGCCGCCGTGCCCGAACCCGGTTCCCCCGAAGACCAAGCCGAACGCACCCGATTTGAAGGCTGGGTCGACGCCGGCCGCGCCGGCGAAATGGTGTATCTCAAGCGCCGCGATGAAGCCGGAGCGCTCCTCCGGTCGTCGCTGCGGGTGGCCCTACCCTGGGCGCGCTCCGTGATTGTCTGCGCCGCCAATTACAATTCCGCCCAGCCGCGCTCCGCCGACCCCGCTCCCGACGGAACCGGCTGGATCGCCCGCTACGCCTGGACCGCCAACGGCGAACGCCCCACGGATTACCACAAAGTCTTGCTCCGCCGCCTGGAAAAACTCCGCGACCAGTTCCTCGCCGAACTCGGCCCCTTTGAGTCCCGCTGCTTCGTCGATACCGGCCCCGTCGTCGAGCGCGTCTACGCCCGCTATGCAGGCATCGGCTGGGTCGGGAAGAACACCTGCATCCTCAACCAGCAACTCGGCTCGTGGCTCTTCCTCGCCGTCATCGTCACGTCCATCCCACTCCAGCCAGACCAGCTCACACTCCCCGCCGCCGACCGCTGCGGTTCCTGCACGCGCTGCATCGACGCCTGCCCCACCAACGCCCTCACCGCCCCGCGCCAGATGGACGCGAGCCGCTGCATCGCCTATCTCACCATTGAAAAGCGCG
>JBAVUB010000704.1:0-1628 GCA_049696575.1 Acidobacteriaceae bacterium
GCCCGAGGCATCCACCCTCGGCTTCAGCTGCGTGAAAATCTTCTGCGCTTCCGAGTCCGAATCGCGATGCACCATCTCGTGCGCCCGCAGATGCATCTGGTTATCCGTTGACGCGGTGATGGTGATGTCCCCCTGCGGATCGTTGATCGTCACCGAGGGCTTCGCCGCGGTCAGCGCCTGGTCGATCTGCACATCGTTATCATGCTCCGCGCCCATCCAGTTCCAGAACGTGTCGCTGTTATCGTCGTTGCCAAATCCCCACGAGAACGGCCCCATCAGGTGTCCTTCGCGCGAAACCCATCCCAAACACACCATCAGAATCACCAGCCAGACAATGCCGCCCATCGAGCGTCGCCCGCCCCACGGCCGGTTCCAGTCCAGAAAGTGCTCCGCCAGCAGCAGCCCGCCCATCACGATCAGCAGCAGCGGCCACCAGCGCGCGTACCAGCTCCAGAATTCCATCGCGTCCAGCTTGCCGGTTTCCATCAACAGCGCAATAATGCCGAAACTCAGCAGGATCAGCGGCCCCACAAATGATGGCCGGTGCCAGCCCCGCCAGTACGTCTTGTAGTAGTCCTTTTGCGCGCGCATCTGAGCCTTCCACTGATCCCGCTGCGCCCGCGCCGCCTGCTTGGCCTGCCACCGCGCTTCCCGCGATGTCCAGGATGGAGGTGTCGTCCCCATAAGCTACCTCCCCTCCTCTTCGTGCGTTCGAATGTCCGGTGGTGGCACAATCGTCGAGGTCGTCGTCGGATCGGCGGGCGTCGCTCCCGTATACGAGGTGTAGCCTGTTGCCGCCGGTGCCTGGTACCCCGGATAGCCTGGGTATCCTGCCCCAGGTTGCGGTGGATTCTGCGCCAGAAGCGCGTTCTCCGCCAGCTTCAGCAACCCCCACACAATGATGTACAGCGGCCAGCTGTGCGCATACGAAATCCCCGCGTACTCATCCAGAATCGCCGTGATCCCAAACGTCAGCAGCATGATCGGTGCCCGCATACGCCGCAAAAACAGGTACTGGTTCATTGCCCACCTCCTGCTGGCGGTTCGTGCGAAGTCCCCACCGGCTGCGGCGGATTCGCTGCTTGCGGCGGAGGACCCACCGGTGGCTGCGGTCCCACTCGCGGCGTATAGCCGAAACGTCCGCTGTTCCGCGCCAGCAGCCACACTGCGATGCCCACAATGATCAGCGGCCACCCGTGGCTCACCCATCCAAAGTTAAAAAAGCCCAGCGTGTTGAACAGGAACAGCATGCCCAGCAGGATCAGCACAATCGCCCCAATCGGCTCCCTGCGCGCCCGCTCCAGCTCCATCTGCGGAGGGATTGGCGGGTAGGGAGGCATTGGCGGTGCCACGCCCGGAGGCGCAGTCCATCCCGGTGGCGGAGGAACCGCACCCGGCGCAAAACCCGCAGCCGGCGGTGGAGGCGTGCCCCATGTTCCCGGCCCTCCCGGATTAAACGGCCGCGCCGCCTGTGTCGTCTCTGCCACAATGCGCTGCCGCAACTGTTCGCCCCATTCCGCACTTTGCTGTCCAAACTGGTGTGCCTGCTGCCGTACCTGCTCCGCCCAGTCCGCATACTGCGGAGGATTCCCAGGCGCAGCTACCGGCGGTGTCCCTGGCGGCGGCGG
>JBAVUB010000705.1:0-2428 GCA_049696575.1 Acidobacteriaceae bacterium
GAGCCAGCTACCTCGTCATCGGCCGCCCCATCACCCAGGCTCTCGATCCCGTCGCCGCCACCCGCGCCATCCTCGAAGAAATGCGCAGCGCCACCGCGCTCTCGGCCTAAACCCGCGAGCGCCCGCGCGCTCCTCGATTTCCCAATCGCCCCACCGGAGCGCTATACCAGGAGTGCCTCACCACGACGAGCATTCAAGGAGCACCCATGGCCGACCATTCTCACCCCCACACCCACGACGCCCTCACCCACACCCACGAACACTCTCACGACGACGGGCACCACGACCACACCCACGCCAACCCGCCTGCCCCCGGCACAAAGCACTCGCACGAGCACACCCACGACGGTGTCACCCACTCCCACCCGCACGATCACGACCCCCATCACGACCACACGCACGAATAGCCAGCCCCTTTCCCGGCAGGCCTGCATTACACTCCCACCATGCGCCGCTTCCTCGTTCTCGCCTTGCCTCTCGCTCTTGTCGTGTGTGCGTCCCAGCTTGCAGGACCAGCATTCACCGCCCACGCCCAGACTCCCGCTCAAACGCCCCCCTCAACACAAGCCCCAGCCCAACTCATCGCCATGCCCTGCCCGCCTACCGCCACTCTCGACCAGCTCATCGTCGCCCTCGACGCCGCGGTCTCCGGCCCCGCCAACAAAGACCGCTCCTGCATGAAGAAGCTTCTGCTGCCTGACGTGCGCCTCATCCCCATCGGCCCAAACGGCCCGCGCATCCTCACCGTCGATGACTGGATCGCAGCCGTCGCCAAAAACGGCGAAGAAGTCGTCACCGAACACCAGATCAAATACCAGTCAGAATCCTTCGGCCACATCGCCCAGCTCTGGAGCACCTACACCACCGCCCTCGCCGGCAAGCCCCTCGCGCGCGGCATCAACTCCATCCAGGCCGTCTACGACGGACAGAACTGGCACGTCCTCCAGATCCTCTGGCAAGCCGAGAACGCCACCGACCAAATCCCCGCGCAGTATCTCCCCTGATCGCGCGAACCCCTGGGTGCCCCATGTCCCTGCTGTTGGGGACATGGGTTCACGACCCCCCGCGCCATGGTTTTCCTGTCCGCTGTCCGCTATCCGCTGAACGCTCGTTTTACTCGCCTGGGTGCTCCATGTCTCGAATTTTGAGACATGGGTTCCCACCGCCCTGCTTGTTCGTTTTTCTATCCGCTGTCCGCTTTCCGCTGTCTTTACTCCGCCCTCAACGCCTCCACCGGATCCACCCCCGCCGCCCGCCGCGCTGGCAAATAACTCGCCACCACCGCGCACCCCGCCAGCACCAGCGGGATCGCCACATACGTCACCGGATCCAGCGGACTCACCCCAAACAGCAGCGACTTCATCAGCCCCGTCAGCCCCGCCGCCGCGCCCAACCCAATCCCCACACCAATCGCCGTCAACACCAAAGCCGACCGCACAAACATCCAGCGCAGCCCGCTCCGCTGCGCCCCCAGCGCCAGGCGAATCCCAATCTCCCGCCGCCGCTGCGACACCGTGTACGAGATCACCCCGTAGATTCCGATCACTCCCAGCACCAGTGCCATCGACCCCGCAATCGCCAGCATCGTCAGCGTGAACGAAGTCCGCGCCAGCGACGCGCTCTCTGTCTCCTGCATCGTCCGCAGCGGCGCCACCGGCAGGTTCGCGTTCACCCGCCACACCGCGCGCTGCGCCTCGCTCACCAGCTCTTCCGTCCCAGCCCTCTGGCTCCGCAGGACAAACGTCGCCCCGCGCGCGAAATCGAACGCCTTCAGGGCCGGAATATCGCCATGCTTCGGCGGCCAATACACCATCGCCGGCGATGGCCGATCGATGCCGTTCTCGTGCACATCGGCCACCACTCCCACCACCTCGTGCCACACCGAAAATTCCCGAATCCTCTTCCCGATTGCCCCCTGCGGACTGCCGAACATCTCCCGCGCCAGACTCTCCGACAGAATCGCCACCGGCCTCGGCCCGTGCACTTCGCTCCACGTAAACTCCCGGCCCGCGATCACCGGCGTCTCCATCGTGCGAAAGTAATTCGGCGACACATAATTGAATAGCCGCATCGGCGGATGATCGCTGCCCTTCTCGCTCTGACCCTCCTTGAAAATCAGGTTCCAGTTCGGCTCGATCCCCTCCATCGGCGCTGCCGCCGCAAATCCCACCGACTGCATTCCGGGAATCGCTGCCAGCTCGTCGACAATCTCGTTCTGCGTCCGCGCCACCATCGCCGGATCCGGAATCATCGATTCCGGAATACCGATCCGGATCGTCTGCACATGCCGGCCATCGGCAAATCCCGGATCGACATGGCGCAAATGATCAAACGTCCGAATCATCAGCGTCGCGCCCACCAACAGCACCAGCGCCATCGCCACCTGCGCCACCACCAGCACGTTGCGCGACCGGTGCCTCTCCCGGCT
>JBAVUB010000706.1:0-2171 GCA_049696575.1 Acidobacteriaceae bacterium
TCGAAGCCTCGCCCCCAAACAGCGCCGCCATCGCCCCTTCAAACGTGGGCGCGTAAGCCAGCCGGTCCTGCAGCGCCAGCACCACCAGCCGCAGCTCCGGCATCGGGCTCTGCGCCGCCTGCAGGTAGATCGGCTCCGCGTACAGCAGCGCCTTCCCGCATGGAATCACCAGCAGCGTGCCCCGGCGCACATGGGAACCCTGCTGGTTCCACAGCGTCAATTGCCCTGAAAGTTGTGCATTCTGGTCGATCCGCGCCTCGATCTGCATCGGCCCGTCCACCAGCTTCGTCTTCGGGAAGTCATAAACAATCGCCGTCCCGTAATTCGCCCCGTCGCTCCGTCCGGCGATCCATCCTATAAGGTTGTTCCGATTCGCCGGCGTGAACGGAAGGATCTCCACGAACTCCACCGCCGCATCTCCCGGCAGCTTCATCAGCACATAATTCGGCTCCATCGCCTGCGCCTGCTGCTCCCCGGTGTCGCTCATCCCCAGTTCTGACGCCACCGTCCACAGGTCCTCCCGGTTGTAGAAAACCTCCGGATCGCTCATGTGATACAGCCCGTACACCGCCGCCTGCTCCTCAAACAGGAGCTGCGGATACCGCACATGCCGCCGCAGATCCGCAGGCATCTCCGCCGCATCCCGGAACAGCGACGGGAAAATCCGCCGCCACGCCCCCAGGATCGGATCCTGCGTATCGAAAACGTAAAACGTCGTCGTCCCGTTGTATGCGTCAATCACCACCTTGACGCTGTTCCTCATGTAGTTGATCTGTCCGTCGCCCAGCGCATAGTGGCTCGAATACGGATAGCTGTCCGACGTGGTGAAGGCGTCCAGCATCCAGTAGAGCCGCCCATCGTCGCTCGCCACCACATACGGATCGGCATCCCAGGTCAGGAACGGCGCCAGCGCCGCCACCCGCTCGCGAATATTGCGCCGCATCAGCAGCCGGCTCTGCGCCGTGATGTCGTCGCTGAACGGCACTTTCCACAGATCGCCCCGGTCGGCCGCGATCAGCGTCCGGTGCAGCAACCCGCCCAATACGATCCCGCCCGTCCCCTCGTACGACGTCAGATTGTTGCTCTGCCCCTGCGGATAATTGAATTCCTGCTGCTTCGTCTTCACATACACATCGGTATTCGTCAGCTGCCCAAAATAAATCTCCGGCTGCGTGATCGCGAGACTCGGCACCGTGCTCTGCACCGGCATATTGCTCAGCATCAGCGTCGGCAGCCCTTCCGTCGTGAACCCGTTCACCGGATTCATCGTGATCCCATACCCGTGCGTGTAAATCAGCTTCTCGTTGATCCAGTTCCGGCTGCTCTCCGGCAGTTTCTCGATGTTCAGCTCCCGCGCCGCCAGCATTACCTCCCGGTTCTCACCGTTAATGGTGTACCGGTCGATGTCAATGTCCGGAAAATCGTAATAGGTCCGAATCTCCTGGATCTGCCGCAGCGTGTCCTGCAAAGCCCGCCAGTCCCACAGCCGAATGTTCTTCAGCGTCGCCTGATTCTCCGCCGGATCGGCCGCCTCCGCCGTTGTCTCCGCCGGAAATTCCTGCTGCGCCAGCCGATCCAGCCCCCACGCCTGTCGCGTCCACTCAATATTCCGCGCGATGAACGGCCGCTCCCGCTCCAGCTGGTTCGGCTTCACAATGAAGCTGCTCACGTACCAGCCCACCACCTGCACCGCCAGATAAACCAGCACCGCCGGCGCCACCGCCACCACCAGCCGTTGCGCCTTGGGCCACTTCAGCGAATTGATGGCCGCGATCGCCGCCCCAATCACCAGCGCCGCCGCCACCACCAGCTTGCCGGTAATCAGAACGTGCGCCTCGGTATAGTTCACGCCGCTGAAAATCGTGTGCGCGTCCAGCAGCATCGTGAACCGGCTGATGTATTCCTGCGCCGCCAGCATCAGCAGGAAAAACGCAAACGCAATCGACGATCCATGCCACGGCAGCGGCCCGGTAATGCTGTCGCGCTCTCGCGCCAGCGCCCGGCTGCTCCCCGACACCAGCAGGAAACCCACAGCCCCCACGCACGCGATCACCGCCATCGTCAGCAGCCATCCCGCGATCAGCTGCCACGCCGGAAGCGTGAACAGATAGAAGCTCAGCGGTTTCCCAAACACCGGATCCGCCGCGCCGCCCGCCGGTGCCCACCAGTAC
>JBAVUB010000707.1:0-6118 GCA_049696575.1 Acidobacteriaceae bacterium
GCCGGGCGCAGCGCCCGGCTCTTCTTCTGCCCAGAACCTTGTCTCAAAGTCGAGCCAGGCCGGCGTGACTTTCCTGTTAACCTGAACGTCATCAACAGGCTGGGCGGGGTGCAGGGGGACCACAAAAGTTAGTTACTGATCTGGCAACGAACCATCCTCTCGGCCCTCGCGGGCATCCTCACATCAGGTAGACTGTCGCCAATGAGCGCATCGATGTACATCGTCGTTGAAGGGGAAGACCCAGGGTACGACATCTTTGTGAACGGTCACGCGCTGGCCCGCAATGAGGATGCACTGGAAAAATTGGCTCTTCGCCTCGGAGTAAAACCGCTGCTGGAATTCTTCTCCGCCGATGAGAATTCCATGGCTCTGCTCCTCGAAGAGGGCGCGGGAGATCCGGAGTGGGCCACGACCCTGCCGCCCCCGCAATGGTTCACGCCGGAGGATGGGCTGATCACCATCTGCACGCTCCACGATTTTCTGAGAGAAGCTCCCTCGGCGCTGGGCGCGGACACCACTCCGGTGGTCGCTGAGCTGGCCGAGTATGAGCGCGTGCTGCGCAAGACCGCGGTGCGCAATCTCCGATGGCAGCTCGCGGTGAGCTGGAAATAGAAAAACATCCTGGAGCGAGTGGCCAGTAGCAGAAACCTGCCTCTTGTTTTGCTGCAGTGATCGCAGTTCGATCTACCACTGCACTCCAGGATACAGGCTGCCCAGGCGATCGACGCGAAACTGATCCGTACCGGTAGTGGTCCCCTCCCAGACCACCTTTGTCAGGCTCGGGTCCAGTTCCTGGACGATGGAGCCCGCGGCTGCGGAACAAAAATCTATGTGCGTGTCGCCATTGGCGAGCTGTTCAACGTTGCCCCCGAAAAATGAGTAAAAGCTCGACGGTGGAACGTCACGCGCAACCAGCGTTGCCGTCATGTTCGATTCATTCAGTTCAAGAATCGGTACAGTTGAATAGCACTGCGCAGAGCCGGGTGCCGCGGGCTTGCACATCACCTGTCCTGTCGGAGCTGGAAATATCCGGTCATTGCCGTTGTCCATCAGCCCCAGACGGAATACCCCTGTAGTATTGGGCGTGAAATAGCCCATCCCATGCTGCGCGTAGAACCAGTCAGTGGGATCCGTACCACCTGCGAGTTTGAAATCCCCTCCTTCGCCGAGCCGCCACAGAACGTTCCCCGATCCAAGACCGTCGTCGAAATCGATCTTGATGATCCAGTTCTGATGCCGTATCGACAGCAGCAGATTGTGATCGTCGCTCGAGTAGACCATGTCGTTGGAGTGGGTCCAGTCGGGAAAACTCATGGGATGGCGGTTGATGTCGAGGTTGTCAAAGGCGCTCCACACCCAGTCGGGTTTGGAATTCTGATCCACATCCACCAGCACATCGCCGAGCACGGAAAGCTTTCCGGGATACCCCGGCAGATTCGTGAAGATCTTCGGGTACGCGGCCAGCAGAACCCAGTGGCCGTTGGGCAACGCGAGGACGCTGTGGTGAAAACTGGTGAGTTGATACGCGTTGCCGTCGGAATCCCTGTAGCCTGCCGCAGACAGTTTTTGGTTCAGCGCGCTCATGTCGATCTCGCGTACCGTGTTTCCAGCGAGATCCACTTCGCGGACCGCGTTGACCGTGCCCGAACCCTGCGGTGGCAGCGACGAGAGGTACGAGATCACCATGAGCAAATCGCCGTTGGGCAACAGCTGAATTCCCTGGAGGTGGTCCACGCCCGTTCCCGGATAAGTGTAGGTCCAGATCACGTTACCGTTCAGGTCGGTGGCGAATGCTTCAGCGTCGCCCTTCGGGATAATCGTGTTCCACATCTCAATGCCGGACTGTGGCGTCCCGGAACCGGAAATGCTGACGGGGCTGGTGCGAGGCGGAGGCCCCGTTTGCAGCGGCGATCCCGAGGCGAACTGGTCGTGGTCCGGATCGGCGAAGGACACGCCATCATCAAGCGCGACCTGCGCCCGCATGTGATAGAGCGTTTGGCCCAGCATGCCCGCCACGTAAATATTGACCTGACCGCCGTACGCAGTTGGCGTGGGCACCTGCCACGTATTCAGCCCGTAACTGGTGGTCGGTCCGAACTCAATCGACACCTTGCCCGGTGCCGGCAGATCGATGGAGTACTGCACCACCTGCGGGTTCATCGTAGGTTGGATGAGGCCGGGATTGATGACCGAGGCGACTGCCGTGGCGTAGTTCTGCGGAGAGGAAGAGATCTCCGCCATGACCGTGAAGTTCGCGCTCTGTGGGAGCGATGCCGGCGCAGTGTAGTTCCCGGAAGAGTCGACCGTGCCGGTGGCAGCGCTTCCGCCGGCAACGCCGTTCACCAGCCAGGTGAGCGGGCTGCCGCCGCTGGCGGTGAAATGAATCTGCTCACCTGGAGAAAGCGCGGTGTACTGCGGAGCAATGGTCATCGAGCCGCTGCTTCCGGCGGTCGGAGGCGGCCCGGTTGGAGAGGATGGTGCTGGCGCTTCGGGGCCGAAAGTGACTCCGCAGCCGGCGGCGAACAGGGCCGACACGACGGCCAGCAGGAATAAAATTGCGATTCTGCGCGGCAGTTTCACAAAGCCCGCTCCGGAGCGTTGCGACCAGCCATGACCCACCCCGGGATATTGCACACAATCCTGGAAAAGTTGGGGATTCAGGGACGGTCGACCAGAGTAGGAAATCATAGGCTAAAGCGCACCGCGCCAGCCGCGAGTCGATCCTCGCCAGCTGGCGCCACGCCGGATTCAGAAGCGAATGCCGAATTCGACCGGAATCAGGGCCTCTGTGCCTGAACCCTGATTCGAGTTGGACGCGCTCGGCCCCGGGGAATTAACCCAGACGTACCGCACTTCCGCGAAGAACTTCCCGTTGCTGTCCTCGCCGAAGATCTTGCGGTAGAAACCGCCGCCCGCATTAAACCCACCCTGATTGCTGGAGAAATGATCGACCGTCACCGGCACGCCATAGCATCCGTAGTAGGGATCGCACTCCTGGACGGGTTCGGTAAAGTTGGTCACCTTGCGATAGAAGCCTCCCCCACCGGTCACATAGACGCCGCTCTTGCGGCTGAAGGGCAGGTAGACGATGGGATCGACGGTGAGGGACCAGGTATTGATGTTCCCGCCCAAACCAGAAGTCGAGGACCCGGCCTGAAGCGCATTCAGATAACTGCTTGGAATGCCCTGCCGAAGGAACTGGTACTCCATCAGCGCGCCGAACCGCTTGTTGAAGTTCCAGCCGCCGCCGAGGTTGAGGCCGTAACCAAAGCCTTCGCTCGGGCTCAGGTCTCCATCGTTGAGGCTGGTGGTCGAGTAGGTCGTGTCGCTGCCCACAGGGACGCTAAAACCGAACCCTCCCTCGAAGGCGATGTGGCTGGCGCGACTTTCGTAGCTTGGATAGGTTGAGGAGGAGCGACGGCCGCCCCCATACTGCGGTGATGCACCGGAGCCTGCGCCGTCAGCAGGCTCGAGCGAAGAGGAGCCGCCAAGCAATGCGTCGGTGCTGAGATAAGCACGGTAGTCGGCCGAACTGGAGTAGGTCTCTCCATTCGCCGAGTTGTCAGGAGACGAGGCCGTCTGGGCGGCCGCGTTGAGCGAAAATCCGATGGCAAAAGCAGAAGCAGCAATCAACACGCGCCGCAGCAGCGGGCTGTTACGATCACAGTTCGCAACCATGTCAGAACACCTCAGAGTCATTGAATGTTGGAATCTGGAAAAGCAGGCCGAAGCCTGCCGCCTGCAAATACTTGGACACAAAACACAGCCCTAAGTTTCACTATAGGATGCATTTTCGGGGTTTGTTGAGCCGCAAATCGGAGCCCAGAGCCCGCGATCAGGAAAGCCGGGGCTGGGGGACAGACCCGTTTTCCTTTGCCGTACGTCTAAGACTACCCCTGAATGTCGAATTGTTCCGGCGGGAGCGCAGGATCGCTCTTCACCAGAATAGTCTTGCCGATCATCTCTTCAAGTTCATTCAGCCATTTTGCGTTGTTGGCCTTCAGAACCTTGACGACCTCGGGGTGAACCCGCAGCAGGACGTCGCCGCGCTCGAAGTGCCGCATCATTTTACGCATTTCAGTCCAGAGCTCGTTGGCGACGGTGGTCGGACTCTTCACCATGCCGGTGCCCGTGCAGGTGGGGCAGGGCACGCTGAGGGTCCGTTCCAGCGATTGCTTGACGCGCTTGCGGGTGATCGCCACCAGTCCAAAATCATTGAACTGCAGAACCTTGGAGGGGGCGCGATCGACCTTGAGCGCATCTTCCAGGGCCTGGGTAACCTTCTGCCGGTTGCGGCGCTCGTCCATGTCGATGAAATCGATCACGATGATGCCGCCGAGGTCACGCAGGCGAACCTGACGGACAATCTCGGGGATGGCGTCGAGGTTGGTCTTCAGAATCGTGTCCTCGAGGCGCGCCGTCTTGCCGACGTACTTGCCGGTGTTGATGTCGATCGCCACCAGCGCTTCAGTCTGGTTGATGACGATGGAGCCGCCGGATTTCAACCAGACTTTGGACTTGAGAGCCTTGCTGATCTCCTCCTGAATGCCGAACTGCTCGAAGAGCGGCGTCTCCTTGGTGTAGAGCTTGACGCGCCGCACCAGTGAAGGCTGGAAGCGATTCAGGAAGCGCACGATGCGCTCGTATTCCGACTCGCTGTCAACCCAGATGGTGGAGAAATTATCGCTGACCTGATCGCGCAGGATGCGCTCGATCAGATTGAGGTCGTGGTAGATCAGCGCCGGCGCTTTGGCGGCGTCGGAACGCTGCTTGATTTCGTTCCACAGATTGATGAGGAAACGAATATCGGCGCGGAGATCCTCTTCGCTCGCACTCTCGGCGGCGGTGCGCACGATGAATCCGCCGGAAGCGCTTCCCTTCTCGCTAATCAGGATTCTCTTCAGCCGCTGGCGCTCCTCGTCGGAGTCGATCTTCCGCGAGACGCCGACGTGGTTCACCGTCGGCATAAAAACGAGAAAACGTCCCGGCAGGGCAATGTGGCTGGTGATGCGCGCACCCTTGCGGGCAATGGGCTCCTTGGCAATCTGGACCAGGATTTCCTGTCCCTGCTTCAGCAGTTCGCTGATGATGGGCAGATTCGAGGTCTGCATGCTGGAGCGGCGGCCACCCTGGCGGCGTCCGGGCGGTCGGCCACCACGGCCTCCTCGGCGGCCAAAGCGGCGATCCGTACGACGCGCCGGAGCCCCAGTGGAGTCAGCCGTGGCGGCGGGCTCTTCCGGGCCTTCGTCGGTCAGGACGATCGTCTCGTCCTCCTCACCCTCTTCGGAATCCTGAAGTTCCTCTTCTTCCGTTTCGGCGAACCCGGTTTCCAGATCGTCCGTCGCTTCTTCCTCGGAGACCTCGGCGGACGTGCCGTAGCCCAGGCGCTTGTCGATGTGATCCTCACGCACCGCGTCGCCGAGCGTGGAAGCCTGGTCGAGAGTCTCCTCCTCCATCTCTTCGCTCAGGTGCTCTTCGGGCTGGCCTGGAATCGGCTCGAAATCGTATTCCTCGTCGTCGATAGTCTCTTCTTCGAGGACGCCCATGCCCGGGGCATATCCGAAGAGCTGGCGGACGACTTCGCTTTCCGGAGAGCCGGGCTCGCTCGCCGGAACTGCTGTCGCTTCAGAGGTTGGCGAGGCGGCCGGTCCCGGCTCGTGCACTGTGGGCGACGCTGGCGGCTCGACCTCAACTTCAGTGATCTCCTCCTCTTCCTCGACCGGAGCAAAACGAAACTCGCTGCGCGGCGATTCGACTCGATGAGAGGCGGAAGCGTCTTCCGGCTCGTACTCATGGACCTCTTCGATGGTCTCGACCTGCAGATCCTGGGGCGCGGCTTCTTCTTCCGAAGCGAATGCCGGCGTGAACGCGGCAGGTTCGGGAGCCCGGACGGACGCGGGCTGCGGCGGTTCCGGCTCCTCGACCGACGCAAAGCTGGCTTCGACGGGAGGCTCAACGTCCGCCGATTGTGTCACAACGGGCTGGCGGTTCCCTTCCCTGGACCCTGCGTTGCGATGCCGGGAAAGCGTCTCGCCCGGCAGCACTGCGCCGCCATCCCAACCCGTGGGAACGTCCACCAGCGTGGAAGGTTTGGCGCTGCCGCGCATCGGAGCCGGCC
>JBAVUB010000708.1:0-13951 GCA_049696575.1 Acidobacteriaceae bacterium
CGCCGGCAGCCCGCCGGCCTGCGGCTCTCTCCGCGCGTGCAGCTGAACGCGCAGCAGCAGGTTCCTGGTTTCCAGTTGCCGCACTCTCCGCCCCGCCAGGAGGAGCGCAACGGCGCAGCCAATCAGCACGCCGATCCAGCAACCGGCGACAACTCCCGCCAAAAAATGGGCCCAGGGATACAAAACCGCCATCAACATGCCCCTCTCTCGCCTCCTCGAGGGGTGATTGCGCAAACCGGTAGCCTCGGTCACTTACAACGGATTCCTGGGCTCAACACTTCTGGGGAGAAGTTACGACCGGCTCGGAACCACCGTCTTCCTTATTGTTCGATGCGATTCCAGAATAAAGTGATCCGTCATTCCAGCAATATAATCGGCCACCACCCTGGCCGCGCCCTCTTCCTCAATCTGATGGAAGTGGCTCGGCGGCAGCTGCGTGGGGTCGGCCATCCACGCCGCGAACAGTTCGGCAATCACCTGCTCCGCCTCCCTGTGTCCGCGCTTCAGGTCTTCTGAAAGATACAGGTTCTGGTAAAGGAATTCCTTCGCCTCGCGCCGCAGCCGCTCGATTTCTGTGGAAAACGAGGCCAGCCGCTCCGGTGCCTGGCGAATCCCCACCAAATCCTGAATGCCGTGCTCCCCTGTGCGCCGTCTGATCTCCATCACCAGATCGTCGGCCAGAGCATTCAGCATCAGCTTCAGTGTTTCCTGGAACAGCAGCTTGTCCGGCGCACCTCGGTGCGTCCTGGCAAGGGGCCCGAAGTAGCGTTCGAATAGATTCACTTCGTTCCGGATTTGTTGCAACGTCAGAATTCCCGCCTCCATCCCGTCGTCCAGATCCGCCGTCAAATAAGCAATTTCGTCCGCCAGGTCGATCAGCTGGGCCTCCAGCGGCGGACGCTGGTCCAGAAAATATTCCGCCAGCTCGGGATGCTCCTGCGCAGAGTAGTCGTGCGAGTGCTTCACGATCCCTTCCCGCACCGCGAGCGTGAGGTTCAGCCCGCGAAATTCAAGATGCCGATTCTCGAAATGCTCCATGATGCGCAGCGCGTGCAGATTGTGATCGAAGCGCAGCCCATGCCCCTGGAGCGCCTCATCGAGGGCCCGTTCCCCGGCATGCCCAAAGGGCGGATGCCCGATGTCATGCGCCAGCGCCAGCGCCTCGGTCAGGTCCTCGTTCAGGCCCAGCGCCCGCGCGATGGTGCGCGCAATCTGCGCCACTTCCATAGTGTGGGTCAGCCGGCTGCGGAAATGATCCGAGCCGCGATCCGTGAACACCTGCGTCTTGCCCGCAAGCCGCCGAAAGGCGCGCGCATGAATGATGCGCCCGCAGTCGCGCTGAAAGGGAGAGCGGTAAGGATGGTCAGGCTCTGGGTACCGGCGCTCGGCGAGTGGCCCATGCTCCGGAACTGCGCACGCCGCCGGCAAGGCCGTCAGTCCTGGCATAAAAACAGTGTAGTTTGCTTTGACACGAGGGTCCCGATGGCGGAGACTCTGGGAAGCGTTCTCCGCGCGAGGGAAAAATCCATGGAACCCGACGCCGCACAACAACGGCAACAAGCTCACATGCTGCTCGACGCCGTCCCCGACGACAAGATTCCGGCGGTGCGCACTCTGCTGGAAACCATCGTCGACCCTCTCGCGCTCGCCATGGCCCACGCGCAGCAGGACCGTGAGCCGATCGCCGAACAAACACTCCCCGGGCTAACCGCGGATCCCGCCCCGCACGGGGACGGAGACAGCATGCTGCACGAGGCGATCCTGAAAGAGTTTGGCCTCAGTTCCGAGGATTGGGAACAGATGGGCCGCGCCGCCTTCGACGCCGCCGCGCACAAACCCTGAGCGGCCACCAAGGCCGTCAATCCTGGCACGGAACCGTGTAGTTTGCTTTGACACTGCCCTCCGGTTAGCCGAGACTTAAAGAAAGACGTGTCAGCCCTGGCCCGGAGCAAGGATCATGGAACCCAACATCGCGCAAAAACGGCAGGAGGCGCATCTCCTCCTTGATGTGCTCCCGGACGAGAAAATCGTGGCCGTCCGGAATCTGCTCGAAGTCATGGTCGAGCCGCTATCCGAATCTCTGGCAAAAGCCCCGGTCGAAGACGAAGATCTGACTCCTGAGGCCGTTGCATCTCTTGACCGCGGTCGCGCCTCCCTCGATCAGGGGAAGCGTATCCCTCACGAGGAGATCCTGCGGGAATTCGGAGCATAGAGGCACTTGTCGACGCGTAACCGTACCTGAATCCCTAAACCTGTAATTTACCCCCACAACTCTTGCTTTTTCTGCGATTTCCCCGTTGACCCCCGAGCAGCCGGTTCCTAATATCGGGTTAACGGGATTACCGCTCCCTCCGGCGCGATGTGGCCAGCGGCTCCTCCAATACAACATAGGGAAAAGCATCTATGCCTGAGCGGCTCTCCATCGCGTGGTCCGACGAAGCCCGTGCCCACCTGAGACGGATAGACCGCGAAACCGCGCTCGATATCCTTCATTGCACGGACCGCTATCTCGGCACCCGTCATGGCGACGTGAAGAAGCTCAAACCGCCGCAGTCCGGTTTTCGGTTACGCTGTGGGGACTATCGACTTTTCTTTCGCTTCACATCTGACGAAGCGGTGGAAGTGTTGTCTGTGATGCACCGCCGCGAAGCCTACCGCTGAGTCTCTCAGCTACTCCGGCTTCCCGCCCGTCGGCGGGCTCCCCGACTCCCGGGCCAGCCGCACCCGCGCACTGTCCAGCTTCTTCTGCACCTTGCCTACGTCGCCCGCATCCATGTCGGCTTCCGCAGTGCGCGCATATTCGTTGAGCGAAAGCTCCCATTGCGCCGCTGCCAGTTTCAGCCGCCCGGTCTTCTCGTAGACATCGCCGAGATGGTCGTGTACCGTCGGATCGTTCGCGCCCCGCGAAATGGCCCGCGTCAGATTATCCTCGGCCTGCGTGTACTGTCCCATCCGGAAATACGTCCAACCCAGCGAATCCAGATACGCATAGTTCGTCGGCTCCAGCTGCACCGCCTTGCGGATCATGCTCAGCGCCTCATCCAGCTTCACGCCCCGGTCCGCCAGCATGAATCCAAAATTGTTCAGTGTCAGCGCATTGTCCGGATCCACCGCCAGCACTTTCCGGAAATCCGCCTCCGCTTCGTCGTAGTGCTTCGCCCGATCCGCCATCATCGCGCGATCGAACAGCACCATCGTCTGGTCGTCTTTCTTCGGCGACTGCTTCTCCGCCTCATCCAGCGTCTCCGAAGCTTCCTTCCACTTCCGCAGATCGGTATAGATCTGCGATAGCTGGAAGTAGATCTCCATATTCTTCGGATCGCTCGCCAGCAGGCCCTTCGCCATGGCCAGCCCCTCGTCGGCATGGCCCGTATCGGCCAGTTGTCGCGCCAGGGTCAGTTTCGCGCCCACGTTCTTCGGCAGCTTGACCACCGCCGTCTTCGCCACCACAACAGCCTTGTCGTAGTCGTGCGCTTCCCGCCAGGTCTCTACTTCCTGGTCGTAGGCCTGAGCCGGCAAATCGCCGCCCAGCGCCACCATCTTCTCGTACGTCGCAATCGCCTGCTCCGGACGGCTCTGCTCCCGGTAGACCTCTGCCAGGTGCACCAGAATCGTGACGTAATTGCCCTTCTCGTCGTCGGAATACTGCCCGCTGGGGTGCTCCGTCGACGTCGCCAGCTGCTCGTACTCCTTCGCTGCGTCGTCCAGCCGTCCCAGAGCATCGTCGATCATCGCTTCGTGAAACTGCACGTCGAGCGAATCCGTCGCCAGCTCGTGCGCCTTCTTCACCGCGGCCAGCGCGTCGTCGAATTTCCCGTTGTGCTCGTCGATCTCCGCAATCTGCAGCTCCGCCTCGGCGTCGCTCGGATCCCCCGCGGCGATGTCCTTCCACGCCTGCAGCGCCTGATCCGTCTGGTTATCCGCCTGCAAATCCGACGCCAGCTTCCGCTCCGTGTCCAGGTCATCCGGCTCCAGGTCGAGAGCTTTCCGGTACGCTGCGATCGCGTTCTTCGTGTCCTTCTGCTGGTCGTAAATCTTTCCCAGCTGCGCTTCGGTGCGCGACGTCTGGTCGTCGTCCGGCAACGCCTGCAACACATCCGTCGCCCGCTTCGCGTCTCCCATGTCCGTGTAGAACTGGCTCGCGATCAGCGCCGTCTCTTCTGAGCCCGGATCGATCTTCCGCGCCGCCGCCAACTGCTGCTCGGCCTGCGCCGATTCGTGATCCGCCGCGTACAGCCGCGCCAGCATCAGATGATCTTCCGGGTTATTCGGCGCCAGCTGCACGATCTTCTGGAACTCCCCAATCGCCAGCTTCAGCATCTGCGCCGATACATCCTGCTGCTGGTTGTCCCCCAGCGAGCGCAGATACACATCCGCCAGCAGCCGGTGCGCGTCCAGATCGTTCGGATCTTGCTTGATCCGATCCTGCGCCGCCACTACCGCCTCGCGAATCCGCCCTGTCCTGAAGTACAGCTCCGCCAAATGGCTGTTCAGATACTTCGAGGAAGGATCGGCGTTCAGCGCCATCTTGTACTCTTCAATCGCCCGCGTCGCGTACTCGCTGCGCCCCAGCGTCGTCGCCATCTCCTCGTATTCGTGCGCAACCATATAGTGGAAATACGCACTGGTCGTGTCGGGAGTTGACCCCGCTGCGGGCACGGGAGCGACATGCTTTTGCTCAGGTGTCGTGGCAGCCGGCGCGGCAGGCTTCGATCCCGCCGGCGTCGCCGGCCCTGGATTCTGGCTTTGCGCGGATGCGGTCAGCGCGATAAGGGCGGCACTACACAGAAGCAGGACGGGGCGCGAAAGTTTCTTCATGGAATAGGAGTTCCCTGTTCCGGACTGCCCGCCAGGAAACCGGGGACCCTGGCTGAACGCGTACAACGGCATTCCCCTGTCCGGCGAGGCGCCGTACTCCTTAGGACGATTGTAACCCGCATCCGGATGCAGCCTTGCGCTTTTCCATGCCCCTTTTGTGTCGGTTCCGGGTACGTTTGGATCCAAAGCCACTCCTTAATACTCCGTTCGCCGGGTCAGGTCCAGCAGCGCAAACAGAACCACTGCCAGCACCGCGTTCACTGCCGCCCGCAGCAGCTCGTGGAATCCATGCCACGCGAACGGCTGCCCCAGCATGTGGCGCTGCAGCAGCCACAAAATCACCGTCTGCGCCAGCGTAAAGCCGAACGTCAGCAAAAGCCGGGTCCCGTGGTTATCCGTATCCACGCGCACGCCCAAAGACGCCGCCATATAACCGATCACCGCCTTCGAAATTCCGAAAATCCCCAGCGCGTGATGCGTCAGCGCATCCTGCGCGATCCCGATCACCGCTCCCACCAGCGTGCCGCTTACCGGCTCCCGCTGCGTGATCGCGTAGTAAATCGTTACCAGCAACGGCAGGTCGACCAGGTCGAAACGAGTAAAGTGCAGCGAAAGCAGCGACTGCAGGCCGAGCGCCAGCAGCGGAACCACAACGTAGATCACCAGCGGGAACGTCTTCGTCCCCGCCTCGCGCCGCGAGGACGCCATCAGAGCCATACTCAGGCGCCTCCCTGCGGTGACTGTGGCGTCGTCGGGTTCGGCGTCGTCGAAGAAGGATTCGTCCCCGGCGGCTGACTCTGCGTGGGCTGGTTTCCTGGTTGCGTCTCATTTCCCGGCCTTGTGGGCGCAGCCGGCTTCACCTTGGGTTTCGTCGTACTGCTTCCCGGCTTCGTCGCCGGTTTACCATTCCCCGGCTTCGCCGTCGTTCCCGGAGCCGCAGCATTCGCCGGCGCCTTCGGTGGCTCCTCCGCACCAGTTTGAGTGCCGCTCGTGGCTTCCCCGTCGGTGATCTTCTGCCCCGGCACCAGATCCGCCGCCGGAGGCGAATCCAGCGGCGAATACCGATCAGGATGCAACGCCGCCGGCGGCTTCGCCGGACGCGCCACGACTGGATTGGCGCTGTCATCCGCGGGTTGTTGCTGCTGATCCGGCGGCGCATTGGGATCCACCCGCGAAGGCAGCCGCTCCGCCAGCACGTCCGACGCCTTCTGCTCCGCCTGCTCAGCCTCCGTCAGGTTCTGCTGCATCTCCGAGGGCATTTCCTCGCCCGTGCTGGTAATCACCAGCACCTCTTCCAGCCTGGAAAGGTTCGCCGCCGGCTTGATCAGCACGTTCACCAGCGTCCCCTCTGGATCGGGCCTCACCCGGTCCACCGTGCCCACCGCCAGCCCCCGCGGGTAAATCGCGTCTCCGCCGCTGGTCAGCACCGCTTCGCCCCGCTGAATGCGATCGTCGGGCGATACGTTGACGATCTCCGGCTGGCCCCACGTATCGCCCCGCAGCACTCCACGAATCCGCGTCTTTTCGAGGATCACCCCCGCGCCGCTGGTCGGGTCGGAAATCTCCAGAACCTGGCTGGTGTGCCGGAACACGTCTCTGGTCTTGCCCACAATGCCGTCCGGCGTGATCACCGGCATGTCCGGTTTAATCCCGTCCTTCGAGCCCTTGTCGATCAGCAGCACCTGCGACTGCTCCGTGCCCGACGTCCCGATCACCTGCGCCGCCACCGTCTTGTAAACGTATTTTTCCTTGAATCCCAGCAGCCCCTGCAGCCGCTGTCCCTGCCGCGCGTCCTCGGCCATCGAGTCCTCTTCGAGGCGCACCCGGTCCAGTTCTGCCTTCAGGTCCTTGTTTTGCTGGCGAACGTGGATCAGATCCACGTAATTCCCCCACAGGCCCCGGATCCCTTTCCCCGTGCCGTGCAACAACCGTTCCGGCGGCGTCACCAGGCCCACCACCCAGGAACGGATCAGGCGCACTCCACCTTTATCCGCCTCGCCCGGATCGGGCCGCCGCACCTGCACCGCCAGGCCGATCACCTGCGCCAGCAGCACGGCAATCAGCACCAGCGCGTTGCGGTATCGGCTGAAAAACGATTCCATGAACTTAGGCTTCGAGGCCTGAGGCCTCGTTTACGCTGCCGTCGCGACGGCTATCATCCGTCGATCTTGATCTTCCGCAGCAGGCGAAAATCGCTGAGCATCTTGCCCGTGCCCAGCACTACGCTGGCCAGCGGATCGTCCGCGATCGAAACCGGCAGACCGGTTTCCTCGCGAATCCGCTTGTCGAGGTTCTTGATCAGCGCCCCGCCTCCGGTCAGCACAATCCCGCGGTCGCTGATGTCCGCGCTCAACTCCGGCGGCGTCCGCTCCAGCGCCACCCGGATCGCATTCAGAATGGTCGAGATGCATTCACCCAGCGCTTCCCGGATTTCCCCGTCGTCCACCGTAATCGTCTTGGGCACGCCCTCGATCAGGTTGCGTCCCTTGATTTCCATGGTCAGCGGCTTGTCCAGCGGAAACGCCGATCCCAAATCGATTTTGATCTGCTCCGCCGTCCGTTCGCCGATCAGCAGGTTATATTTCCGTTTCAGGTAATTCATGATGGCTTCGTCCATCTGGTTCCCGGCCATCCGGACCGACCGTGAATAGACGATGCCCGACAGCGATATCACCGCGATATCCGTGGTCCCGCCGCCAATATCCACCACCATGTTGCCGCTCGGCTCAGTAATCGGCAGCCCTGCGCCGATCGCCGCCACCATCGCCTGCTCCACCAGATAAACTTCGCTGGCCTTCGCTCGATACGCTGAGTCTTCGACCGCCCGCTTCTCCACCTGCGTAATCTCTGAAGGCACCCCGATCACGATCCGCGGATGCACCAGCATCTTCCGGTTGTGCGCCTTCTGGATGAAGTAGTTCAGCATCTTCTCGGTGACTTTGAAATCGGCGATCACGCCATCCTTCATCGGTTTGATGGCCACGATGTTGCCGGGCGTCCGCCCCAGCATCTCTTTGGCCTCTTTGCCCACCGCTTCTACTTCGCCGGTGTTCTTATTGATAGCGACGATCGACGGCTCATTGACCACAATGCCCTTGTTCGCCGCAAACACAAGCGTGTTCGCGGTGCCCAGGTCAATGGCCAAATCGTTGGAGAAGACACTGAAGAGAGACCGCAGACTATGCGATCGTCCCGAACGCGGCTGATATCCGTTGGATGACATCGAGGAGAGTTTTTCCCAGAGAACTTGTCTCTATTGTACGGCTTTGCCCTGCTTCCGGCACTTTCGCAGTCTGGTTTATTCCGGTCAATGGCACCTTTGTGCTCAACCCACCACTTCCGTCGTATCCTGAACCTTCTTCAACAGGAGATCATCCCGCGTGGCGCACAAAACTTACCAGAACCTCATCGGCGGCAAGTGGGTCCCATCCCGCACCGGCAAAACCTTCCTCAACATCAATCCCGCCCGCCACGACGACGTTGTTGGCGAGTTCCAGGCCTCCGCCGCCCAGGACGTCGACGCCGCCGTTGCCGCCGCCGCCGAAGCCTTTAAGACCTGGCGCCTAACCCCCGCTCCCAAACGCGCCGAAATCCTCCTCCGCGCCGGCCAGATCCTTCTCGACCGCAAGGAGCAATACGCCCGCGACATGACGCGCGAAATGGGCAAAGTGCTCGCCGAAACCCGCGGCGACGTCCAGGAAGCCATCGACACCGCCTTCTACATGGCAGGCGAAGGCCGCCGCCTTTTCGGCGTCACCACCCCGTCCGAGCTGCGCAACAAGTTCGCCATGGCCGTCCGTCTGCCCGTCGGCGTCTGCGGCATGATCGCCCCCTGGAACTTCCCCATGGCCATCCCCTCCTGGAAGCTCCTGCCCGCCCTGGTTTGCGGCAATACCTGCATCATCAAACCCGCCATGGACACCCCGCTCTCCACCATCAACCTGGTCCAGGCGCTCGTCGATGCAGGCGTCCCCCCCGGCGTCGTCAACGTCGTCACCGGATCCGGTTCCCAGGTCGGCACCCGCCTCGTCGAGCACCCGCAGGTCCAGGCCATCTCCTTCACCGGCTCGTCGGAAGTCGGCCGCACTGTCGGCCAAGCCGCTGCCGGCCTCTTCAAACCCTGCTCCCTCGAAATGGGCGGCAAGAACGCCATGATCGTCCTTGAAGACGCCAACCTCGACCTCGCCCTTGACGGCGCGCTCTGGGGAGCCTTCGGAACCACCGGCCAGCGCTGCACCGCCACCAGCCGCATCATCGTCCATCGCGCCGTTGCGAAGGAGTTCATCAACGGTCTGGTCGACCGTGCCGAAGAACTCAAAGTCGGCGACGGCCTCGACGAAAAAGTGCAGATGGGCCCCCAGGTCAACCGCCAGCAGATTGAAACCTCGATCCGCTACTGCGAAATCGCGAAGAAAGAAGGCGCGAAGCTGATGACCGGCGGCAAGCCCCTCACCAAAGGCGTCTTCGCCCAGGGACACTTCTTCGCCCCCACCATCTTCGCCAGAGTCAAACCCGGCATGCGTATCGCCCAGGAAGAAGTCTTCGGCCCGGTGGTCAGCATCCTCGAGTGCGTGAGCTTCGACGAAGCCATCGCCATTTCCAACGGAATCCAGTACGGCCTCTCCACCGCGCTCTACACCCGCGACGTCAACCGCGCCTTCCGCGCCATGCGCGACCTCGAAGCCGGCATTACTTATATCAACGCCCCCACCATCGGCGCCGAAGTCCATCTCCCCTTCGGCGGCGTCAAGCAAACCGGCAACGGCCACCGCGAAGGCGGCATCGGCGCCATCGATTTCTACACCACCTGGAAATCCGTCTACGTCGACTACTCCGACAAACTACAAAGAGCCCAAATCGACACGGGAGAGTGATCGACCATGCTCGGATGGCTACGAGAGAAGCTGTCAAGACCAACAGAACGGGAGGCGGACCATCCCAGTGTTGTCATCCTTCTCCGCCAGCCTGTCCGCCTAACTCCAGGTGAGGCTCTCGAGAAAGGGAACAAGGCATGGGGCGCCAATATGCCGGTCGAGCTGGTAAGCACCCTCAACCACGAAAGCTCTGTTGTTCTGCGCAGTGGCAAATTCATCTTTGCCGTTCACCAGGCCAACCAGCGCTACGACTCAGGCAAACATGAAGCCAGCGAATCGTCGCAGCGGCCATGGGATGAGCACACAGCGTGGATGTCCGTCGACTTCCCTGCAGCCAGCAGCTCTCATCTACGGCAGATCAACAGCCTGGGCTCGTGCTACAAGCATCTCCTTACCTTCACATTCCTCTGCTGGTCCCCGAACTCCCTGGCGGTCTACTTTCCGATGGAAGGCCCGACCGTTCCAAATCTCGGGGATCTGGCCGAAAGCATCAAGTGGCCGAGGCGCAACGGCATCAACCTCGACTTCTTGAAGGACTCATGACCCCACGGGCCAAACCTGAATGGGAAATGAGGGACAGTTCTTGTTCTGCAGCGGTAAGAACAAATTCCAAAGTCCTCAAGCGAAGCCGAAGAGCGCGCCTTCCGGGAATCGCACGGCAGCACCGACTACATCGACTGGACCCGCGCACGCGACGTGTCGTTTCCTGACCTGCGTCGATCGCCGCAAAGCGTCCCAGCAGATCCTCCGCATAATGGTGCTGCGAAAGCAGCACGGCGGTAGAAGCCACGGGCTTTAGCCCCGGCTTGTCTTTCATCCCCGCCCCCAAATAAAATCGCCCTGGTTCACTCCACAGATTCTTCGCATAATGGTGCTGCGAAGCAGCACTGAGCCTGCCCTGAGCGACGTTCGCGCAAGCGGACGAGTCGAATGGGGAGAGGGCCACGGACTTTAGCCCGTGGAAAGAGGCCTTCCCCTTCCCCGGGCTTTAGCCCCGGCCCGCCCTGGTTCACTCCACAGATTCTTCGCATAATCGTGCTGCGAAGCAGCACGACGGTAGAAGCCACGGGCTTTAGCCCGTGGAAAACGGCCTTCCCCATCGCCGGGCTTTCAGCCCCGTCTTGTCCTTCAAACCCGCCGCCCCAAAATAAAACCGGCCAGGTTCACCCCACAGCAAGAAGCTAGAGCCCGGTCTTCCCAATCGTCAATGAAATGATTCTCTGTCTCAGCACCAAAGGCATCTCCCGGTATCGTTTCGGGAAACGCAGCACCAAACCCAACCCCCGATAAATTCCCGCCAGGTTCACCCCACAGCAAGAAGCTAGAGCCCCGTCTTCCCAATCGTCAACAAAACAATGCTCCACCTCAGCACCAAAGGCATCTCCGGGTCCCGTTTCGGGAAACGCAGTCTCAAACTCGCCCGCCCATCGCCTTTCTCCCTGTCTCTTCAGCCCCGGAAAAATAGTGTCGCCGTGCCCTCTCCAGGCCTTTCGGAATCGCTCTTCCCCTCTCATCGAACCGGAGAGTGGAATTGCTTCGCGCATCGTTTCGCTTCCCTCACCAGCTTTTTCGCCGCCCGTCACACAGCTGGGTTCGCCCGTCCCTCCGGCGCGATGGTTCGCCCCATCCTCACCCTTTTCCACTACCCTGCATCAGAGCTTTTTATGTGGCGAAGAAGGAGCTTCCCGCAATTGTCATCCCAATGTAGAAAACCGGGATTGGCTATTGCACATCGCTCTCAATCGTGCCAGTATTTTCACACGAGAGGTACGGCCATGGCGTCCAGTATTGGGCGCGAACGTGGTGTCAACGCATCTCCGGGGTCCCCTTGGGCGGTCAATTTTGCCCGGTGCATTCCGCTGCTGTCACTCCTGCTCGCTCCCCTCCTCCTCCTCAGCGTTCCCGCCTGCGCGCAGGACAACCCCGAAGACCCCCTCGACCAGGTCCACGTCAAGACTCCGCCCCCGGTGGCCGTCACCAAAGACCCCTCCATCCCCCTCACCGCGGGCGCCTCCCTGCGCACCGGCATCCAGTTCCGTGTCGATACCAACATCGTCCTCGTCCCCCTCACCGTCACTGATCCCATGGACCGCCTCGTCACCGGTCTCGAAAAGCAGAACTTCACCGTCCTCGAGGACAGCCACAACCAGGCCATCCGCACCTTCGCCTGTGACGACGCCCCCGTCTCCATCGGCGTCATCCTCGATCTCAGCGGCAGCATGAGCAACAAAGTCGTCCGCGCCCGCGGCGCCATCCTGCAGTTCATGAAAACCTCCAATCCCCAGGACGAATTCTTCGTCATCGGCTTCAACGACCGCCCCGAGCTCATCACCGACTACACTTCCTCGCCTGATGACGTCGAGGCCCGCCTTGCCACCATCCAGGCCGGCCACCGCACCGCCCTGCTGGACGCGATCTACTTCGGCCTCGAAAAAATGAAGCAGGCGAAATACCAGCGCAAGGCCCTCCTCATCGTCTCCGACGGCGGCGACAATAACAGCCGCTACACCGAAAACGAGGTCCGCTCCGCCGTCAAAGAAGCTGACGTGCAGGTCTACTCCATCGGCATCTTCGATCCCGAGGCCGCCACCACCGAGGAACGCAACGGCCCCATGCTCCTCAACGACATCAGCAACGATACCGGCGGCCGCCTCTTCCGCGTCGACGACCTCTCCGAAATGGGCGACATCGCCACCCGCATCAGCGCCGAGCTGCGCAACGAGTACGTCCTCGGCTACAAAACCGACAATACGAGGATGGACGGCAAATGGCGCAAAGTGAAAGTGAAGTTGCAGCCACCTCCGGGCCTGCCGCAACTGACCGTCCATGCGCGAACCGGGTACTATGCGCCTTTGCAGTAGATTTCCGGTTCTACTAACCCTCCCACTCGCTTTCGCCCCTCACACTCCCGGCATTTCTCGCCGCGCCCCAGGCTCCTGACCTGCGACCCGCAACCGCTGGGTTTACGGTGACGGGCAGCGGAGACCTCGGATATGTTTCCTCGGAGTGGCAGATCGATGCTCCATCAGGGGCAGTTCCCTTTACGCCGACGACGATTTACAGCTATTCCGCCAGTTACGACAATGTCGGCAACGTCACCGCATCTTCCGACAGCACATACAATGGTGGCAGCATCATGGGGTCGTGGACCTACACCTACGACACGCTCAACCGGCTGGTCTCCGGCACCGCCACTGCCGGAGCACTCAGCGGTCAGTACTCCTGCTGGGGCTACGACAGTTTCGGAAATCGAACCCTGTCCGCCCCGGTTCCGTGCTCCCAGAATCCGCCCCCCACGCAGAGCTACGATTCCGGTAATCACCTGACGGGCGGCGTCGCCCAATACGACCCTGCAGGTGATGTCACCGGCATGGGAGCAGCGACGTATCTCTATGATGCTGAAGGCCGGGTCTGCGCGGTGCAATCGGGAACCGTCAACGGGATGCCGGTACTCACCGGCTATCTCTACGATGCCGACGGCAACCGCGTCGCCAAGGGAGCGCTCACGAAATGCACCGATACCGCGCATTGCAGCTGCGATCCCAGCTCGAACGGATTTCAGTTGGCCGAAAGCTACGTGCTCGACACAGATGGCGAAGAACTCACCATGCTCAACGGGAGCGGCAACTGGCAGCTGACCAATGTCTTCGGAGCTGGCAAACAGCTTGCGACCTATGATTCAAACGGTCTACATTTTCAAGTGACGGATCCGCTTGGTACACGCCGGCTGCAAACCAGCGCCGTGGGGCAGCCAGAAACCGACATCCAGAGCCTGCCATTCGGCGACGGCCTCAACATCTACCCAGCCCCAGACGCTCCCACCACTGCCGACGACGCCACACCGTTACACTTCACCGGCAAAGAACGCGATGCCGAATCCGGCAACGACTATTTCGGAGCAAGGTACTATGCATCTACGATGGGACGGTTCCTCTCGCCCGACTGGAGTGCAAAAGAGGAACCCGTACCGTACGCGAAGCTGGACAATCCGCAGACGCTGAACCTCTACCAGTACATGGAGAACAATCCGCTGGGCGGAGTGGATGCGGACGGGCACCAGGACGGCTTCGTCATCACACCGGAAGGGCCTGTTCCGTTACCGTTCCCTATCAGCGGTCAGCTCTCGCGGGAAGATTACAACAGGATGGGGAATCAGGTCGCGAACTTTTTCGCTCCTCTGCCTGGGATTCTCAAGAATGATCTAACGCACCCTGTGGAGGCGCTCAAGTCAATCTTCACTCTCAACGGCAATACCACTC
>JBAVUB010000709.1:0-2282 GCA_049696575.1 Acidobacteriaceae bacterium
CTTCTCGACCATTGCAGCATGGGCCTGGGCGATGAGCCGCGCGCTCGACGACCTCGAGCACGATCGCCTTGTCGATGGCCATCGCGTCGTCGCTTTCGGATGGTCACGGCTGGGCAAGGCAGCGCTCTGGGCCGGCGCCACCGACCAGCGATTTGCCGCGGTCATCAGCAATGAGTCCGGCGCAGGCGGAGCCAAAGTATTCCACGACGTGCACGGGGAAACCGTTCAGCTGCTGAACGTGAGATTCCCCTACTGGTTCTGTGACAATTTCAAGCGGTACAACGGGCGCGACGCCGACCTGCCCTTCGATCAAAACGAAACGCTGGCCCTCATCGCCCCGCGCCCGCTCTACATCGCCAGCGCCATCCTCGATGAAAACGCCGACCCCCAGGGCGAGTTCCTCGGCGCGCTCGCGGTCACGCCCGTCTATCGCTTCCTCGGAAGCACCGGCCTGCCCACCACCACCTGGCCTGCGGTCAACCAGCCGGTCCTGGGCCGCGTGAGCTACCACGTGCGCAGCGGCATCCACAGCGTGACGGGTTTTGACTGGGAGCAGTATCTGCGTTTCTGCGACGCATACGTGACCCCTGGGACCGTAAAGCCCGCAACCCGTCCCAGGTGATGCGAGCCTAAGCCGTTCCTTTCCCCTTTCCGCTGTTACTGCGTCACCGCAAAGCGATAGACATCGACGCTGATCGGCGCCACGGTGATGGTCTTTGCAGCCTCGCCCATCGCCGATTCCTTCACCTCCACCTGCGGCGGCTGCCCTGCATGATTGGCCGCCTCCAGATCCTTTCCGGTCATCCGCCACCGCGTCGCGCCACCGGCCACGCGGAGTCCGGCAACGTTCAGATCGAAGGACTGCGCTGTGTCCGTCGCATTCACCACCGCCAGCGTCAGGAATTTGCGATCCGGAGTCAGCGCGGCAAACATATCCAGCGGATACGTCGGGCTGCCGGAGTTGGTCTTCGGCTGGTCGCCCCCAATGGGATACTGCGGCGCCGGCTGCGGCGAGTTGCCGGAAAGCGCAACCGGCACCGAACCTGGCAGGAAGGCCTGGCCGAAGAGCTTAAAAAGCAGCCCGGTCGAGTTCAGCGTGGCAGCCGTCGGCGTGTAGTCGAGCGACGAAACCCCCATCGTGTGCGCCGACATCGTTAGAAAATCCGTGTGCCGGAGCATCTCGTTGAAGACCATTCCGTAGGCCAGCGCCAGCCGCAGATTCACATTCCGCCCGAAGCTTCCGCCAAAATAGGCGTACTCGTCGATCGAGAGGAAAGTCTTCTTGTCGAGCATCGCCGGAAACCGCTGCTGATATCTCTCCCACGCCTGCGCCTGCAGGGCCACAATATTCGCCGGATACCGCGCGTATTCGAGCGTGGTCTGGTCCACCTTGTCGTACCCCGCATCGGTCGGCGCATCGAGCGGCAGATTTTTAGCTTTCTCCAGATTGAAATGCCTGCCGGACTGCGCATACCAGTGCTGCGTGACGCCGTCGAAGTTGCCCCAGCTGTGCTCCAGCAGCCCGCCGGTCCAGTCCTCCGGCGTGCCTTCCACCGCTTGCAGGTTGTCGACGTCCTTCGCGCGCTGCTCACCCGTCAGATCCATCGCCTCCGGCATGTTGCCCGAAGCGAGAAGCGTGATCGATGGGTCGGCTTTGCGCATTGCTTTTGCAAATTCGTTGTGTTTCAGAACGTAATACTTCAGATCGGTGCGCCCCAGTTGCCACACGCCGTAGGGCTCGTTGCCGATGTCCCAGAATTTCACGTGATACGGCTCCGGATGCCCGTTGCGCGCGCGCTCCGCACCCAGCCGCGTGGTCGTCGCCCCGTTCATGTACTCCACTTCCTCCGCCGCCGAGTGTGCATCGCCGAACCCCGCGTTCACCGTAATGTACGGCTCGGTGCCGATCAGCTTGCATAGCGTCATGAATTCGTCCAGGCCCACGTCATTCGTCTGCATGGCGTTCCACGCGTAGTCGAACATCGGCGGACGCCGGTCGCGGTCGCCCACTCCGTCGTACCAGTTCCAGTCGGAGAGAAAGTTTCCGCCCGGCAGACGCCAGAAGCCGGAGTGAACCTCGCGCAGCAGCGCGATGGTGTCCGGACGGAAGCCCTGCACATTGTCGGCCGGCATCAGCGACACCGTCCCAATGTGAAAATCGCCGCTCCCCGTTCCGGTGATTTCGAACGTCGCCTCATTGGAGCTGCCCTGAGCCGTGAAGGCGAGCGGGAACGACTTGTAAGCCGCGCTGAGAGGACCCGCGTGCACCGTCTGGCGATCGC
>JBAVUB010000710.1:0-2243 GCA_049696575.1 Acidobacteriaceae bacterium
CGCGTCCTCAACTGGATGCGCGAAGCCGAAGAACACGCCGCCCGCGAGCGTTTCCGCGACGCAGTCCACTGCCTCTACTGGGCCAGCATCGCCACCCTCGAAGGCCGCCGCCTCTGGCAGCCCGACCGCGCCCGTACCCCGCGCGAATACCTCCGCCTCCTCGACCCCGCATCGCCCGTGTCGCCGCTTCTCCGCCGCCAGACCTTTTCCTTCGAGACCATCTGGTACGGCCTCCGACCCGCCGCCCGCCCCGACTACGATCACGCCCTCGATCTCCACCGCCGCCTGAGGTCTGCATGAAAAAGCTCAGCGGCGAATGGAAATTCCTGCTCACCTTTTCCGGCATTGTTGTTGCGCTCATCGTCGTCACCGGCCTCCTTGCGCCCAATCGTGAGGATCGCGACCCCACTCCCGGTACCTGGAACAGCGGTGCTGCGGGTGCCAAAGCCGCCTGGCTGCTCCTCGGCCAGCTCGGCTATGACGAAGCCCGCTGGGAGCGCCCCGAATCCGAGCTCTCCGGCGTCGATGCTGCCCACGCCACCCTGGTCATCGCCGAACCCTCGCCCTCCTTCGCCGCGCTCACCGACAAAAACCGTCAGCAGCCTTTCGTCGATTTCCTGCACCGTGGCGGCCGCATCGTCGCCACCGGCGCCACCGCCACCATTTTCTTGCCCGGCGCAAAGGCCGTCCCTTCCGATCGCATCTACACCGACCTCTGCCTAACCACGCCCGAAGGCCCCGGCCCCCTCGCGCGCGCCGGCGAACTCGAAATGGCCGCTCCCGTTCGCTGGAGCGGAGACGATCCCTCCGTCCGCGTCCAGCAAACCTGCGGCGACGGAGCCGTCGTCGTCTCGTACCCCGTTGGCAGCGGCGAAATCGTCTGGTGGGCCTCGGCCACTCCGCTCACCAACCTCGGCCTCCATCAGGATGGCAACCTGCGCCTGCTCCTCGCCAGCGTCGGCGGCACGGATCGCACCGTCTACTTCGATGAGTACATGCACGGCATCAACACCAGTCCCTGGACCGCCACCCACGGAACCCCGCTTACCGGCATCATCATTCAGACTTGCTGCGTCGCCGCGCTACTGCTCTTCAGCTTCGCTCGCGGCAGTGGTCCTCATCGCGCGCTGGTCCAGCCGCCGCGCGCTTCGCCTCTCGAATTCGTCGAGTCCATGGGTGCTCTCTACGCCAAGGCTGGAGCCAGCCGCGTCGCCATCGCCGCCGCTGAACGCCGACTCGCCGAATTTCTCGCCCACGAAGGCGGCCTTCCCGCGGAAACCCTCCGCTCCGGCTCTGCCGCCATCGCCGCTGCCGTCAAAGCGCGCTTCGGCTGCGACACCACAGCCTTCGCCGCCGACCTCGAAACCGCGCGTCAGGCGGAATACGATAGTCCCGGTCCCGCCGTGGCCCTCGCCCAGGTCCGCCGTCTCGACCACCACATCGCAACCCTGGCCGAAATGATCCGTAACCCGCCGCACAAAGGAAATGCATGACCGAGACCGTCGAAGGCAGCAACGAAGTCCGCGCCGTCCTCTCCATCTTTGAAAAAGGGAAGGCCGAGCTCGGCAAAATCATCGCCGGCCAAACCGAGCTCATCGAGCAAGCCATCCTCACCTTCCTTTGCGGCGGCCACGCCCTCGTCGAAGGCGTCCCCGGCGTGGCCAAAACCATGACCGTCAAAACCCTCGCCCGTTTCCTCGCGCTCGATTTTCGCCGCATCCAGGGCACGCCCGACATGATGCCCGCCGACATCCTCGGCACCAGCGTCTTCTCTCTCAAAACCAGCGAATTCACCTTCCACCGCGGCCCTGTCTTCACCCAGTTCCTTCTCGCTGACGAAATCAACCGCATGCCCCCGCGCACCCAGGCCGCGCTGCTGGAAAGCATGGAAGAGCGCCAGGTCACCATCGACGGCGTCACTCACACCCTCGACAACTTCTTCACCGTCTTCGCCACCCAAAACCCACTCGAATTCGAAGGCACCTACCCGCTCCCCGAAGCCCAGCTCGACCGCTTCCTCATCAAGATTCGCGTCGACTACCCCAGTGCCCCCGACGAGCGTACCGTCCTCGAGCGCCACCACGCCAAGGGCGAATCGCCGCAGTTTGAATCGATCGAACTCGCCACCGTCACCCCGCAGGAACTCACCGCCGCCCGCCGTGAACTCCGCGCCGTCCGCGTCGAGCCCGCGCTCTTTGACTACCTCCTCGCCGTCGTGCGCCGCACCCGCGAGTGGCCGGCCA
>JBAVUB010000711.1:0-3830 GCA_049696575.1 Acidobacteriaceae bacterium
CGGTGCCCCCCACCGTCATCCGGTCCAGCTTCACCGTCGGCATCCCCACCCCCACCGGCACGCTCTGCCCATCCTTGCCGCAGGTCCCGATCCCCTCATCGAGCGCCAGATCGTTTCCCACCATCGACACATGCTTCAGCGCCTCCGGCCCATTCCCGATCAGCGTCGCGTCTCGCACCGGCGCCGTCACTCGCCCGTCCTCGATCAGGTACGCCTCCGACGCGGAGAAAACAAATTTCCCGCTCGTGATGTCCACCTGCCCGCCGCCGAAATTCACGGCATACAGTCCGCGCTTCACGCTGCGGATAATGTCCTCCGGCGCATCGTCCCCCGCCAGCATGTAGGTGTTCGTCATCCGCGGCATCGGAATCTGCTGGTAGCTCTCCCTCCGCCCATTTCCCGTGCTCGGAATTCCCATCAGCCGCGCGCTCAGCTTGTCGCTCAAATACCCTTTGAGCACGCCGTTCTCGATCAGCACCGTCTCTTGTGTCGCCGATCCCTCGTCGTCCACATTCAACGACCCGCGCCGTGACGGCATCCGCCCGTTGTCCACCACCGTCACCTTCGAGCTCGCCACCGGCCGCCCCACCAGACCCGCAAACGCCGACGTCTTCTTCCGGTTGAAGTCCGCCTCCAGCCCATGCCCCACGGCTTCGTGCAGGAGAACCCCCGGCCATCCCGGCCCCAGCACCACCTCCATCTCGCCCGCAGGCGCCGCCACCGCGCTCAGCTGCAGAATCGCTGTCCGCGCCGCCTCCTCCGCAAAATGTTCCGGCCCCTTTGCGCCTGTGAAGTAGCCAATCTCCACCCGCCCGCCGCCGCCTGAACTGCCCTTCGACGTACGCTCCCCATCCTTCGCGATCACAAACACACTCATCCGCGCCAGCGGCTGCGTGTCGCTGGCAAAGGTCCCGTCTGAAGCCGCAATCAGAATCCGCCGCACCTCGTCCGCATAACTCGCCCGTACCTGCGTGATTCGCGGATCGTACTTCCGCGCCGCGCGATCCGCCCGCATCACCAGCTCCAGCTTCATCGCCAGATCCGTATCCAGATCCGCCGCGGGCGCCGGATACAAATTCGGCGTCTCCGTCTCTGTGAATCCCTGTACCGGCTGCTTCGCCGGCCCGCTCGCGATCAGCGCCGCCGTCCTCGCCGCCCGCAGCAGCCGATCCGCGGCAAGATCGTCGGTATACGCGTACCCGGTCCGCTCCCCGCTCACCACCCGCACGCCGCAACCCGCGCTCACGCCCTGGCTCGCAGACTTCACAATCTGCTCATCCAGACCCAGCGACGTCGCCGCCACCGACTCGAAGTACAGATCCGCGTAATCGCCACCCGCTGACAAGGCCTCGCCCAGGCACCGCTCGAGCAGCCGCTCTGTGATCCCAAATTTTTCGAAGAAATATCGCTTATGCTCCACGCTTTACCCTCTCTCGCCAGCGGCCGCCCCGTCCAGCAGCCCTTACCCTACAGTAACCCTTTCGTTGTATGGCCTCCCTGATTCTTCATCGGAATTCCAGCGACATTCGACACCCATCCGTGCCATTCTGATAACCATGAAGAAGCTCCTCCTCCTCTGCTGCATGCTCGCGTTCACGGCTTCCGCTTTTGCGTCGTCGCATCACCATCACCACCATCATCACAGGATCCACAACGGCACGCCGAACCATCGCCCTTCCTAAGCGTGTCCGGAGCGCGTCTCAGTCCGCCTTTCCGCGGGCGCGACGGCCACCGATCCAAGCTCTCGTCGGCGCATGATCGAACCGTCCTTGTCGCGGCTCCCAGCTCGGTGTACCTTGCGGTTTATGGGCATCTCTCTCGCTGCCGGTGATTCACGGGCTTATTGCGACGCGCCTTGCTCTGGCGTTCCTGATGACCTTCCGTACCTTTCAGCGTTCTCCCGGCATGCCCAATGGCGGGAAATGTGTCTTCAATGTTCCTGGCGGGTTCATCGTCTTCGGAATTCTCTACTTATGCCCTTTTTGAGCTGAGGCCGCGTCGGGCAGAGTACTATATCTCTGCCGCCATTTCGGAGCTTGTCCCGGCTGCCGCAGAGACGCCCAGGCGCTGGAGCGAGCGGGGACCGGACACCCTCGTGGCTCAGTAAGGGGAAAGGACCTCGACTGAATGCAGGATGAAGTCGCAGCAATGCGCCCCAACCAGTCGCTCCCTTTTTCCAGGGGCTCTTCGATTGCCGGATTCTCAAAAATACTGGGCACGATCCAGGTCGGCACGTGGATCAAACGGGGTCTGCTTTCAATTGCGCTTCTGATGACCTTCCGCATCTTTCAGTTCTTCCCGGGAATGCAATACGTTCAGGAGGCTTGGTTTGGCTTTTGTTGGCTTATCTTCCTTCTTGCCTATTTCCCATGGAAGCTGTCGACGGGATTACGCTTTTCAACATTCGAAGTGTATGTTCTGATCCTCATGTTTGCTGGCATTGTTCTCCCCTCGTGGGGAGCCTGGCGAGAATTCAGGCAGCCGGTGGCCTATGGCATGCTTGCTGAACGTTCCGTGGGACTGCTGGGTATGTGGCTGCTGATGCTCAATGCCCTGCGACGGCGGCTCATAGCCCTCCGAGACATCGAGGTAGCACTATTGGTTCTTACGTGGGGTACGTTTGCCCTCTTTTGCCTCATGCGCCTTGCTTTGAGCCCCGCTCGTTTCGCTTCTTATGGCCCTGGCTTTATTGCGGATTCCGGCGACGGTATCGTGATCTTCAAACTCCCCCCCTATTTCATCCTCTACGGAGTCATCTACTATGCGCTTCGAGGCTTTCGCACACGACGGATGAGATACCAGGTGGCGGCGGCTATACTCTTTCTTTTCGGCGCAATGGGGCTAACGGAGCGTTGGCTAACAGTCAGCATGGGACTGACACTGCTGATATTCTTGTTTCGATGGCGGCGGGTCGGCGAATTTGTGACTTCCCTTGCTGTCTTTGCTTGCCTGGCGCTTCTCGGTCTGGCGGCAACGATGGTTGTCCATCCCCAATTCCTGACAAACTCAGCGGCAAGATTTACCGAAGCGTTTTTGGTTGTTTCTACGGGAACCGCAGGCACTGATAACTCAGCTAACGCCCGAATGTTTGAGTCTGTCCTGGTCTTTCCGTATATACAGAAGCATCCGCTGCTGGGAAACGGCGTGCTGAGTAATCAATGGCAAGGCGGCGGCCAGCAGATGCTGGGAGCCTACTTCTACGGAACGGATATTGGCCTGGTGGGGATTGCATTTTCCTACGGCCTTTTCGGCATCCTTCTGTTTTCCTGGCAATACCGATTCGCGTTGCGGAGCGCATCCGCCCTGCCGCCGCATATCCATAACTCCCTGCGAGATGCGACGCTGGGCTTCCTTCTCTTTACGGCTCTGAATTCGCTCACCACAGGCCTGTTTGTCTGGTATGCGGAGATCACGCTGTTTTTTGTGGCGCTCCTGGTTGCAATGAAGGCCGAAGCGCAATCGCTTCTTTCCGCCGAGGCGCGGCTACTGCCAGCAATCGCCAAGGGCGCCGGAGCCGGATGAACGACGCCATTGTCTCCGTTGCGGTCATCGAACATGTTGGCGGACACGGCGGGATGGACCATTACGACGTGGGATTGTGTCGTGGACTGCTGGCTGCATGTTGCCGCGTCAGCCTTTCGGAGTTTTCGGATGTCGACCCTTGTTCCCGCCGTCTCCCCCGGTGGACCTTGCCGTGTATGAGCACCGCAACGCAACCAACCCCTGCCGCCGCCGATCCGCGTTACCCCATCGGCAAAGTCCGCCGCGCCGAAGCCAATCCCTCCGACCACGCTTCCCACCTGGCCACTCTCGCCGCGCTCCCGGAGAAC
>JBAVUB010000712.1:0-13562 GCA_049696575.1 Acidobacteriaceae bacterium
GGCATTCACGGCGGCTGGCTGCACGTGGTTCACGTCTATCCGAGCGCCATGGCTCTGAATTTCTATCAGGCGATCATCGCGTTCACCGTTAACTTCGTTCTCACGGTGATCATCAGCCTGATGACCACGCCGCGCCCGGAAAGCGAACTGGTCGGCCTGGTCTACTCGCTCACGCCCAAGCCGGTCGAGCATCACATGGCGTGGTACGCTCGGCCCAGCGTAATCGCTATCGGTCTGCTGGTGATGGGGATTGGGCTGAACATCATCTTTAGATAGGGGAGAACGCCATGAGCCTCGACCTTCGCATCCCGCTGGGCCTGATGTTTTTGATCGTCGGCGTCATGCTCTCCATTTATGGGCTGGTGACGCGCGGCAGCGAAATCTACGCGCGCTCCGCGGGCATGGACATCAACCTGATCTGGGGTGTGGTCATGTTCGCCTTCGGGCTCGCTATGTTCCTGCTGGGGCGCTACTCCGACAAGCACCCCAAGGCTCCGCCGGTGGAAGGCACGGCGCGGCCGCTCGGGCATGGTCACTGAGCGGGGCTCCAAACCTAAGTAATGGTCGTCGACCAAAGATTTTGAGGTGGCCTCTTGCCAAGCGCAGCTTGGTCGATTACATTTTAACTAACCGGTTAATTTGACTAAACAGTTAATCAATGCCTCAGCCTCAAAGCAGCCATCCCGACCCCTCCCGCGACCGCATCCTCCAGGCCGCCATTCAGGAGTTCAGCGAACACGGCCTCGCCGGCGCGCGCACCGGCGCCATAGCCGCCGAGGCGCACGTCAATAAAGCGCTGCTCTATTACTATTTTCGCGACAAAGAGGCGCTCTACACGGCGGCTTTGGAAGAAGTGGCCGGCAAGGTTGCCGGGGACGCGATTGCCCTGCTCGGCCTCGACTGCAGCCCGGGCGAGCGGGTGCTCCGGCTTGTCCTGCAGCATTTCGACCGGCATCTCTCCCACCACGGATTCCATGCGCTGATGCAGCAGGAGATGGTCCGCTTCCGCACGGGCCAGTCGAACGCCATGCACGTGCTCGCGAAAAATGCCTTTGAACCGATGTGGAGCCGGACGCTGAGCCTGATTGAGGATGGCATTCACTCCGGTGAACTCTGCAACGTGAATCCGATGCAGATGATGTACGCGGCGCTTGGCGCCAACGTTTTTTATTTCCTCAGCGCGCCGATGGTACAGCTGGTGACGTGCGTGGACCCGCTGGAACCGGGGTCGATGGCTGTCCGGCGCGCGGCTTCCATCGAATACCTGGGCCAAACCATTTTTACCGACCGCAGGCGGGGCGCGCGTTTGGCGAAGGCCGTGCTCGCCGCGATGCCGATGCCGACGGCCACAATCCCCGAGAGAAAAACCGCATGAAACCACGCAATCGTATCTTCATCATCATGGGCGTGCTGCTGGTCATCGCGCTCTGCTGGTATTTTTTCTCCACCAAACACACCAGCGATCTGCAATTGATTGGCACCGTGGACGCGAACGAAGTAGTGGTAAGCTCGCGCATCCAGGGACGCATCCAGTCCCTGGCCGTCGACGAAGGCCAGACCGTCACGGCGGGCCAGCTGGTGGCCACGATCGAAGCGCAGGATCTGGCCGACGCGCGCAACGCCGCGGAAGCCACGGTTTCCGGAGACAAGTACAAGCTGGCTGGCTCGCGTGACACGGAAGAGCAAACGGAGGGCGACACATCAAGCCAGGTGACGGCCGCTGAAGCGCAACTTCGCGCGGCCCGAGCCACGCTGGCCCAGGCCCAAGCGCAGTATGAACATCAGGATGCCGACACCACGCGGGCGGTAGCTTTGGCCCAAGCCGGCGTCACGAGCCAGCAGATCCGCGATGAACAAGTGACGAGCCTGAACGCCGCCAAAGCGGCGGTGGAAACAGCGCGTGAGAATGTCGCGGCGGCGGAAGCCGCTGTTCGCACCGCCCAGGCCAATCTGCTGCAGACCAGGGCCGCGGAAAAAACCGTAGCCGCGACGCGCGACGAGATGCGCAACGCGCAGGCGATGTACGAGCAGGCGCAGGTGCAGCTGGGCTATTCGCGGGTGGTGTCGCCGGTGACCGGCATCGTGAATGTACGTGCAGCGCGCGAGGGTGAGGTCGTGTCACCCGCCACGCCCATCGTCACGATTGTGGATCTCTCGCAGACCTGGGTCTACGCGCCGTTGCCGGAGACGGAAGCTGACGCGGTGCAGCTGGGAGACAAGCTGCGCGTGGTGATGCCCAGCGGGGCTACTGTGTGGGGGACGGTGATCGCGAAGGCTGCCGAGGCCGCTTTCGCGACGCAGCGTGACGTGAGCCGCCGCAAGCGCGACATTGAAACCATACAAATCAAGCTGCTGATCGACAACCCGGGCATGAAATACGTACCGGGCATGATTGCCGAAGTCTATGTTCCGAAAGAAAAGCTGGGGAAGCAGCAATGACCTCGCCAGCGCCAGTGTCGAAAGCGGCCGCGACGCCCGCTATTGCTGTGGAGAACATCGTCAAGCGCTACGGGACGTTCGAGGCGGTGAAAGGCGTCAGTTTTGAGGTCGCGGACGGCGAGATCTTCGGGCTGCTCGGGCCCAACGGCGCGGGCAAATCGACGCTGATCCGCATGATGACGACGCTGATCCCGGTTACTGCGGGGCGGGCGCTGATTGCCGGGCACGACGTCACGCGCGAGCCGGATGCGGTGCGTCGGCTGATCGGAGTGATCCCGCAGGCGCTGACCAGCGATATCGATCTGACGGTTGAAGAGAACCTTTCGATCTACGCCAAGCTGTACGGCGTGCCGCGCGCACAACGCGAGCACAACATCGCCTACCTGCTGGAAGCCGTCGATTTGACGAAGTGGCGCGAGGCCCAAACCAAGACGCTTTCCGGCGGGATGAGGAGACGGCTGGAGATCGCGCGAGGGCTGATCCACAACCCGCGCATCTTCTTTCTCGACGAGCCCACCACTGGCCTCGATCCCGTTTCGCGCGTGGCGGTCTGGGAGATGCTGGACAAACTGCGCAACAGCATGAAGCTGACGATTCTGATCACGACGCACTACATGGACGAAGCGGACAATCTTTGCGATCGCATCGCCATCATCGATCACGGCAAGCTGGTCGCGCTGGATACGCCGCTCGGCCTGAAGTCGAGCGTGCCCGGATCGAGCGTGGTTGAGGTGCAGTTCGGCAAGAACCGGACCGACCACAAGCCGGAGCTGGAGAAACTGGCCGGCGTCACCGCAGTCGAATCGCGTGGCTCCGGAGAATATCGCCTGATGACCTCGAATGGTTCTCTGACGACCACGCAGCTGGTGGAGATGGCGTCTTCGGACGGCGATCCCATCAGCGGCCTGAGCGTGCAGAACACCACACTCGACGACGTTTTTGTCTACTACACAGGACGCCAGCTGCGCGACGAGCAAGTGAAAGCGGTTGGCTTCATGATGCCGCCGCGTCCGGGGATGCAGCCATGAACCGCATGTGGGCGATCGTCGAACGCGAGATGCGGAAATTTTTCCGCTCCCCCACGCTGATGCTGATGGCCATGACCCTGCCGCTGGTGCAGCTCATCATTCTGGGCAACGCCTTCGGCGGCAAGGTCACCGGCGCTCGCATGGGGGTGGTCGATTACGACCATGGCGAGGAAGCGCTCAAGATCCAGGAGGCTTTCCAGTCCGTCGCCGCCAATCTGCGTATGTTCAGGACGGTTCGTTACAGCGATGAGCAAGCCGCTAAAGAAGACGTGCGTACCGGAAAGATCGACGCGGCGGTTATTATCCCTGCACAGTATTCGCGGCGGGTGCTGGCCGGCGAGTCTCCGCACATCGGCCTGGTGGTCGATAACTCGGACCAGTTCGTCAGCGGCAGCCTCGAGAGCGAAATGCAGTCGCTGGTCGACGCTCTCAATGCCCCGCTTATTCAGCCGAAGGTGGTGCAGTCCATCACGCTCGACATCGTGGAACTTTACCCCTACGTCGAGTACATGAAGTTTCTGCTCGCCGGCACGGTCGCCCTCGCCATGTATATCTCGGTGATGATCGGCGGCGGGATGTTATACATCGACGATAAAGCGAGGGGGGTCCACGAGGGCTATCTGGTAACGCCCATTACAAAACTCGAACTGGTGCTGGGCCTTAACATTGCCGGGGCCATCAAGGCGGTGCTTTCCGGCATCAGTCTTGCAGTGATTGGATCTTTGCTGGCCGGACTCGGCGTCATCTTTCATCCAGCCGCGGTCCTTGAGCTGGCGCTTCTCATCGTCGCCACGTCCATCGCCTTCAACGGCATGATGTTCCTGCTGATGGTGCGCGTTGAAGACCCGCTGGTTCCGCGCGCGATGTTCGGGGTTCTGAATACGCTTCTGTTCTTTCCCAGCGGAGCCATTTATCCAATCGCGGCATTCCCCCCGTGGCTACGAGCCATTGCGGTCGTCGACCCCTTTACTTACGCGGTGCACGGGTTCAAAGCGATCCTGATCAAGGATGGCGGTTTTGCGGCGATCCAAAGCGACATACTCTTCCTCTTCGGCTTCGGGATCGTCTCCCTGATGGCCGCCACGCCGTTGTTTCGGCGAACCCTCTGAATCCCGAACAGGCCCCTGGTCAACGTTACAAACCGTGGTTATTTGGCTGCTTTCCCGACTGCTTTGCGCCGCAGGGCCCAACGGCGCTTGAGCGCGTCCGAAATCCGCTTCCGGCCTTCCGGTGTCAGACGGTGTTTCCGTCCTTTGCGAACGGCATTGGTTGATCCGGGTGGCCTGCCGCGTCTCTTAGCGACTGTCTGGCCTGCCAGCAGAGCCCGTGCTTCCTTCAGATGCGCGATTTGTCGGTCCAGCTCCGCAACTATCTCCTTAACTCCCATCGCCCCTCCTGGATACAACCTAAACGCGCCCCGCTCTTCGGAGGCGGGGTGTCCATTTCTGTACAGTACGAGACTATATGGGAGAACCTGCCATTTTACAAACGGAAAGGTGAACAGGTTGTCAGGGACTTAGTGGCCTTCGTCATCCAGGGAAGGCCTGGGCGCGGGCATGGCCTGATCCTCACGCCCGGGCGGGCGATAACTTATGCCGAGCTGGGTATCGCGGCCGGCATCCTGGGTGTAGCGGCGCAGGCTCTTGAGAGTCTCCTGCTTGTCGCGGGCATAGTCCATAGCGAGGCGCGTAAGCGCATAGGTCATGATGTCGCTGTGATGGAGGCCCTGCATTTCCGGATCGCGGCGGAAATTGAGCCACAGGCGGTGGACCAGCTGCACGTCTTCGGCGCGCAGAGACGGCGCATGAGGACCGATGTGGAAGGCCTCCGCCTCGCCATCCGGCATAATCACGTAGAAAGTGAACTGCCGCTTCGGCTCGGGCAGACTTTCCCAAGCCTGGCCTACGTGGAACGCCTGCTCCTGCGCGGACATTCTTGTCGATAATCCGGAAACCAGGGCAGCGACCTCCAGCGAGTTAGCCGCCTGCACCAGAGCCGCGAAGATGTCTCCGGCCGGAACCACCAGCAGCGATATGTGCTTGCCAAAGCTTTCCGCCACCGAGACTGCCTTGGTGAAAAGCATCTGCTCATGTTCACTGAAGATCTGGTGGTCGACGTACTCAGGACCGCCGGCGCCCATCATCCTGGCGGTGAGCACAACGATGTCCTGCTGATCGGTGCGGGTGCGCGCCAGGGCCCACTTCAACGCGTAAGGATTCACCGGGTCGCGCATGGTAACCAGCACGCTGCCGGGCCTGACCTGGAGTTCCTGCAAACCGATCGTGTCCTGCTGCTCGAGCTGGAAGTGCTCCTTCATCTGCTGCTGCGTGAGCTGATGTTTTGCGGCATTTCTGCGCTCGGACACAGCAAAGATGGTGAAAAATACCGCGGTAAACGCGATTCCGCTCTCGGTCGCCACACTCTTGGTCGCCAAATTGACCAGGGCGATCATCAGGAGAGTGAGGAACACGCAAAAGAGGCCGATCGGCAACTCGTGATTTCCAACGCGCAGGTTGACTGGCACCTTCCAGCCGCGTTCCCCTTTGTATTTGCGGCGCAAGACGAGCATGGCCAGGGAGTTGAAGGTGAAACTCCAGATCACGCCAAACGCATAAGCCTCGCCCAGGGTGATCACGTTGCCGCGGCTCACGATAATCGTGAAGAGCTGCAGTCCGGTGATCAGGTTAATGATGCGATAGCTCGTCCCGAAACGCCGATGCGGCTTGCGAAACCAGTCCGTCAGCACGCCGTCTTCAGCGACGCGCATCATCACGCCGGTTGAACCAATAATCGATGTATTGATCGCTCCGGAGAGAATCAGGAATCCGACAATCACCACGAAGACACGGAAGATGATCCGGAGAACCTGCGGTCCCCACATGAACATGGCCATGCCGGCGATCAGATTGTCGCGATAGACCGGCACGCGCACGGCATCGGGGATGATCATGGTCGCCAGCAGCGTGCCGACTCCGGTAAAGATGAAGCTGTAAATCGCGATGACGATGGCGGCGCGCTTCAGGTTCTTCAGCTTGGGGTGCTCGATCTCGCGATTCACCTGAGCCAGCGTCTCCTCGCCGCTCATCGCCAGCACGGAGTGGCCGAAAGCCATCAGGATGCCGAAGAGTCCCAGCGTGGTCGCCAGTTTGGTTCCACTGAGGAATCCCAGCGCATCCGGGGAAAAATGCAGATTGGCCGGAACCGGGAGCGGAGGCAGCCTGGCATGATTGTGGAACGCGGTGACAAATCCCCATGCCAGCAGCAGCACCACCATCACCGTCGTCACTTGCATGACGTTGAGCGCTTTGTCGGTCGACTCCTCGATACCCTTGGTGTTTTGCCACCAGTAGTAGATGGTCACGACGGCGGCAAAGAGCGCGGCAGTCTCGTTCACCGGCAGGCCGGTGTGCGCAGCGGACAGCAGGCCGGAGGGCAGCCAGCCATGAGTCGCCCCCACGCCCAGCAGCTCGTTCAGCAGGCCGGTAATATACTGCCCCGCCGAAACTCCGGAGATCGGGCCGGTCAGGATGTAATCGAACATCAGCGCCGACACGCTGAGTTTGGCGAAATTTCCGCCGAGCGCTTCCTTCACCACGCGGTAAACGCCACCGCGGGTGAACATGGAGCAGCTCTCGACGTAAACGGAGCGCACGGCGAAGGAAAAGAGCATCACGCCCAGGATGAACCAGGGGGCTGCCTTCCCTACTGCCTGCTCGGCAATGCCTCCGGCATAAAAGGCTGAGGACCCAAGATCGTTAAGGACCACGGCCGCGGCTCGCCAAAAAGAAATAAAGGTGAGCATGACCGAGGAAGCAACGACCAGCTTCACACGATTCGATTGCGGCGCGTACCGGGTGGTTCCTGAGGACATGGGTGAGGGAAGACGCTCTTCGGCGGCCGCGGCACCGCTGGGTACTCCCGCCGACGCGCCCAGCGCTGAGTGTATGTCCACAGCGCTGCCCAGTCAACGAAAACCACGACCGTTGCTTACCCAACGGAAATCGACATCCGCAGCGCGCAGTGTCGGCCTGGCTGTGCTCGCAGGCAGGGGATTCGATTCCCGCATTTTTCCGGAGCCCCTTCGCAGCCCTGGGGCGGAAACAGGCTGGTACACTCAAGCCGAGAACTGCTTCGATGAGTGACGACGTCAAAGTGCGGTCGCTGACCGCGATTCTCGGCACTCCCATCACCAGCGTGCGCGGGCGGATGCGGGGCCGGCTCCGGGATGTTGCCGTGGGCACCGGCGCAGAGGCCGGACGTGTTGCCGGTTTGGTATTGAAGACCCGCAAGGGCCTCGAGATTGTGACTTCGCAGGATGTTCACTGGACGCCCAGCGGGGCTTTGGAACTGCGGCCGGAAGCCACGCTGAATCCCTGGCAGGGCGATGAAAATTTCATCCTGCTTCGCCGGGATCTGCTCGATCGCCAGATCATCGACGTCCACGGCCGCAAGGTCGTTCGCGTCAACGACGTCAATCTGCGCTGGCACTCGAACGGCGACTCCGGCGAACAGCTAAGCGTTGCGGAAGTTGAGGTGGGGCTGCGCGGCGCGGTGCTGCGCATGTTCAGCGGCACCCTCCCCAAGCGAACTCTGGAAGGACTCGCCTCGAAACTGCCGGCGCGGGTAATCCCCTGGAACTTCGTCGACATGATCGAGGTCGATCCTGCCCGCCGCGTCAGGCTGAATATCGAGCATGAACGGCTCGCGCAACTGCACCCCTCCGACATCGCCGACATCCTGGAAGATCTGGCCCCGGCCGAACGCGAAGCGGTCCTGCGTACGCTGGACGAAGAAGTGGCCGCGGAAACTCTGGAAGAGGTCGAGCCAAAACTTCAGAAATCCCTGGTGCAGGCGCTGGATTCGGAAACCGCGGCGGGCATTGTCGAGGAAATGGATCCGTCTGCCGCAGCCGATCTGCTCGCCGAGCTGCCCGAAGAACGCTCTGAAGCCATCCTGGAGGAGATGGATCCAGAGGAGCGCCAGGAAGTTAAGGATCTGCTGGAATTTCGCGAGGATTCCGCTGCGGGGCGCATGACCACCGCATATGTTGCGGTGCCCCAGAGCGCCATCGTCGCCGACGGCATTCGCGCCCTCCGCGGATTCGAAGGCGATCCTGAAACGATTACTGAGATTTATCTGATCGACTCAAGCGAAGGTCTGCAGGGTGTCGTTCCTCTGGCGCGGCTGGTCCTGGCAAAGCCGGAAACTCGCCTTGAAGTCCTGACCGACCCTCACTTCATCTCAGTCCGCGCCGATCAGCACGAAAACGAGGTCGCGGAGCTATTCGATAAGTACAATCTTCGCGCGCTGCCGGTGATCGACAAGGCGGGCAAGCTGGTCGGGGTGGTCGAAGCCGACCACGTGATCGCGTTTCTGCGCGCCCGCGGCTGATCAGACGCCGATCACCGCGCAAAGCTCCTTCACCGCCGCCGCGCTTTTCTTCAGCGCCGCATCCTCTTCGGCGGTGAGCTTAATCTCGATAATCTGCTCGATCCCCCGCGATCCGAGCTTGCAAGGCACGCCGATATAATAGCCGCGGATGCCGTATTCGCCATCGAGATAGGCGGCGCAGGGAAGAATCTTTTTCTTATCCTTCAGGATGGCCTCAACCATCTCGACAGTGGCGGCCGAGGGCGCGTAATACGCGCTGCCCGCCTTCAGATACTTCACGATCTCGGCGCCGCCATCGCGGGTCCGCTGCACCATTGCGTCCAGCTTGTCTTTGGGGATGAGCTCCGTTATCGGAATGCCCGCAACCGACGAATAGCGCGTGAGCGGAACCATGGTGTCTCCGTGGCCACCCAGCACGAACGCTGTTACATTTTCGACCGATACGTTCAGCTCCTCTGCGATGAATGTGCGAAAACGGGCCGAATCCAGCACACCAGCCATTCCAATGACCCGCTCGCGATTAAATTTCGACTGCCGGAACGCCGCCTGCGCCATAGCATCGAGCGGATTCGACACGACGATGAGAATGCAGTTGGGCGAGTGCGCCGTCACCTTGCCCACCACATCCGACATAATTTTGTAATTCGTCTGCAGGAGATCGTCGCGGCTCATGCCCGGCTTGCGCGGAATTCCCGCTGTAATCACCACAATGTCGGAGTTTGCCGTATCCGTGTAATCGTTCGTGCCGATAATATGGCAGTCGCGCTTTTCGATCGGCATGGCCTCCAACAGGTCCAGCCCTTTGCCCTGCGGAATCCCCTCGACCACGTCGATGAGCACAACATCGGCCAACTCTTTCGAAGCGATCCAATGCGCGGCTGTCGCGCCCACATTTCCTGCACCGACAATCGATACTTTCTTCCGCATACTTCTCCTCTGTCTTCACGTAACAATGAGTGATCTTAATCTTGCGGCGAAGGGCGTCCGCCTCGACGGCCAGTCGTTACATATTGCCGATCATTCTCGTGGCAAACTCGCTGGTCTTCACCTTGGTCGCGCCCTGCATCTGCCGCTCGAAATCGTACGTCACATATTTCTGCTGAATCGTCTTCTCCATGGAGCCTTCGATCAGCTTTGCGGCTTCGGGCCAGCCCAGAAACTCGAACATCATCACGCCGGACAGTATGACCGAGCCAGGATTAATCACGTCTTTGTCGGCATACTTGGGAGCCGTTCCGTGCGTCGCCTCGAAGACCGCGTAGCCGTCGCCGATGTTCGCTCCAGGCGCGATGCCCAGCCCGCCAACCTGCGCGGCGCAGGCGTCGGAAATGTAATCGCCATTGAGATTCGGACAGGCCAGGATGCTGTATTCCTCAGGCCGAATAATCACCTGCTGGAAGATCGAGTCCGCGATGCGGTCGTTGATCAGGACCTTCTTCTTCCATTGTCCGTTGCCGTGGGTCTTGCCGATCGCGTCCAGGACGCCTTTGATTTCGGCGTAGAGTTGCTGGCGGAATTCCTCGTTGCCGAATTCGAGTCCCGGCTCGATCAGCGCGGCGTTCTGCTCCACCGTCAGTCCGGGATTCGCTTCGACGTTTCCGAGGATCCAGCTCTCGCGCTCCGTCACCACATCGCCGCGAAAGTCCTCCACCGCGACCTCGTAGCCCCACTCCCGAAACGCGCCCTCGGTGAACTTCTGAATATTTCCCTTATGGACCAGCGTAACGGATTTGCGTCCCGTCGCGACGGCGTGGCGGATGGCATACCGCACCAGCCGCTTCGTGCCAGTAATCGAGATGGGTTTGATGCCGACACCTGAGTCCTCACGAACCCTCTTCTTCCCGCCCTTCAGCATCTCGTCGTTCAGGAAGGAAATCAGCTTCTTCGCGTCGGCCGTGCCTTCCTTGAACTCGATGCCTGCATACACGTCGTCGGTGTTCTCGCGAAAGATGACCACATCCAGTTTTTCTGGCCGCTTGACCGGACTGGGCACGCCCGCGTAGTACTTCACAGGCCGAATGCACGCATAAAGATCCATGATCTGCCGCAGAGCTACATTCAGCGAACGAATGCCGCCACCTACCGGCGTGGTCAGAGGCCCCTTGATCGAGACGCGAAAGTCCGTCGCTGCATTCACTGAATCGTCCGGCAGCCAGTTTTTGAACTCGCGAAAGGCCTTCTCGCCGGCAAATATCTCGAACCACTTGACCGCGCGCCTGCCGCCATAAGCCTTCTCGACGGCGGCGTCGAAGACACGCTGCGAGGCGCGCCAAATGTCGCGGCCCGTGCCGTCGCCCTCGATGAACGGAATGATCGGATGATCGGGAACGCTGTACTTCCCGTTCGCATACTGGATCGCCTCGCCGTCTTTGGGCAAAGCTAACCCGTTATAGCTGGTCTGCATGTGAGCTGATTTCCTTCGCTGGTGTGCGTGTCAATGGACGGATCGAATACCCAAGCTAACACCTTCGAAACCGGCGTGGCAACGGATGCGCCGGGAATGCGCGCGTGGCGGTAACATGGCGCTTATGTCCAACCCGTCGATGCGAGGTTTATCTATTCTCGTCTCTGTTTTCCTGTCCTGCTCTGCGCTTGCCTTCGCGCAGCCGCAGGCAACAGCTACGGGAAAACAGCCCGTTCGCGTCGCCATCGTCGGCCTCGAGCATGGGCACGTCGTCGGATTCCTGCAGCAGTTTCCGAAGCAACAGGACACAGAGCTGGTGGGCATCGTGGACGCCGACGCGGCGTTGCGCAGCAAATACGAGGAACAATTCCACCTCGACCCTAAGCTCTTCTACGCGACCCTCGACGACCTCCTCGCGCACCAGCAGCCGCAGGCGCTGCTCGTGTACACCTCCATCGGAGAGCACCGCCGCGTCATCGAAGCGGCCGCCACCCATAACCTCGACGTCATGGTCGAAAAGCCCCTCACGCTTGCGGTGGACGATGCTCTGGCCATCCGCCGCGCTGCGCGCGAGCACCACATTCAGGTCCTGGTGAACTACGAGACCACGTGGTATTCCAGCAATCGCGCTGTCTACGAGCTGCTCCGGGAGAACCGGCTCGGCGAGATTCGCAAGGTCGTCATTCATGATGGCCATCAGGGGCCAAAAGAGATTGGGGTTCAGCCGGAATTTCTCCGGTGGCTGACTGACCCGGCCGAGAACGGCGCCGGCGCCCTCTACGATTTTGGCTGCTACGGCGCCGACCTGATGACGTGGTTCATGCACGGCGAAGCGCCGCTCAGCGTCACCGCCGTGGCGCAAACCGACAAGTCGCAGATTTATCCTCGCGTCGATGACGACGCCACCGTCATCCTGCGTTATCCGCGCACGCAGGCGGTCCTGATGCCTTCGTGGAACTGGCCCTTCGGCCGCAAAGACGCCGAAGTCTACGGCACTACCGGGTACGCCATCGCGGTCAACCCGACGCAAGTCCGAGAGCGCGTCAGCGAATCTTCGCCTGAAATCTCCCTCACGACGCCACCGCTCTCTCCGCCGGAAGACACATCCCTTCACTACCTGGCCGCTGTTGTTCGTGGAGAGCTGCATCCGAGCGGCGACCTTACGGCACTCGATACCAACGTTGTCGTGATGCAAATTCTAGACGCTGCGCGCGAATCCGCCCGCACCGGAAAAACTGTGACACTCCATCCGCTGCCGTAATGCTGGGGCAGTGCGGCGTATTCTGGAATGTGACTCGCCTGGGTGTCCCAATTTTCGTTCTCGCGACTGTTCTGGCTCTGAGCGCCGGTTCGGCACGCGCGCAGTATTCCGGCGACCGCCCGGTTGGCGCAACGGCCCAGCAGGCGCCGTCCTGGCAGAAGAATGCCGGAATCGAGCAGAACCTCAATCGCGCCCTGCCGCTCGGCGATTCTTTCAAGGACGAATCCGGGCGCGACGTGAAGCTCGGTGACTTTTTCAACCAGAATCGCCCCGTGATGCTGGCCCTGATGTATTACAACTGTCAGATGCTCTGTCCGCAGGTGCTGCACGGGATGGCGTCCGCGCTGCGGCAAAGCGGCTTTCATGCTGGAAGGGAATATGACGTCGTCGTCGCCAGCATCGATCCCGCGGACACGCCAGCGGGCGCAGCGGCCGAGAAGCAGGAATTCCTTTCCATGATCGACGCCAGGCCCGATGCTGCCAGCTCGGTCCACTTCCTCACCGGACCGCAAGCTTCCATTACGGATCTGGCGCAGGCTACCGGCTTCCACTATGTTCGCGTCCCCGGCCCAGACGGCAAGATGACGCAGTTCGCGCACTCCAGCGTCATCATGATCGCGACGCCTGATGGACGCATGTCGAAGTACCTCTTTGGCGTCGACTATCAGCCGCGCGACGTGCGCCTCGCGCTGATTCAGGCCAGCACGCATCGCATCGGCACGCTGAGCGACCTGGTGTTGCTCTATTGCTGCAGCTATTCACCCAGCCAGGGCCGCTACACGGTCGCGGTGCTGCGCATTCTCGGTCTCGCCGGTCTGGGCTCCGTTCTTGCGGTTCTTTTTCTGATTTATCTGCTAACAAAGAAACCGAAGAGCATGCCAGTCGGCGTCTGACTTCTTCTTCCGACGGGTTCAGATATCCGCGGCCGTGAGGGAAGGCTCTGCCACGCCGGTGGATGTCGCGGCGGCCTGGTTCCGTACCATCATCGCCGCCACATAGGCCGCGCCGAATCCGTTGTCGATATTCACCACGCACACGT
>JBAVUB010000713.1:0-4525 GCA_049696575.1 Acidobacteriaceae bacterium
GTTCTCCGCGACGCCGGTGAGCGCCCGCAGCCGGGCCAGAATCTCCGTCGAGGCCACCGCATCGACCGCCGACTCGCCCTCGCCCTCCTCCACCATGGCCCGTATCTGATCGAGCGCCGAAAGCGTCAGATCCACCAGCTCCGGCGTCACCCGGAGCCGGCCCTTGCGCACCTCGTCAAACGCGTTTTCCAGGTTGTGCGTGAACGTGGCCAGATCCTCGAAGCCGAACATCGCTCCCGAGCCCTTGATGGTGTGCAGCCCCCGGAAGACCCGCCCCACCAGCTCGCCGTCCCCGCCATGCTCATTCAGCTCCAGCAGCACCGACTCCAGCTCCACCAGCAGCTCGCGCGCCTCTTCCCGGAAGCTATGGCGAAACTGCTGCTCAGCCGCGTTGCCCGTCGTCACAGCCGTCCTCCGTTCGCCGGTCGGGCAGCGTCCGCACCATCAGCCACGAAGGGCAATCTCTCGAAGCCTGCTTCCCGCAGGCTCGCGCGCAGGTTCTCCGGGAATGTCCCTTCGAGCGCCAGCGGCACGCCCGCTGCCTGCGCCGCGCGTTCCGCCGCCCACAGCAGCTGCACCGCCGTCACATCGAGGCTTGAGGCTGTCTCCAGCGCAATCCGCGCCTCGGCTCCCGCCCGCAGCGCCTCCTGCAAGATCTCCTTCAGCTGGGCCGCATCGGCGATGCCGATCTCTCCCTCCAGCCGAACCACACCCGGCCCCTCGCTTCGATCGAACCTGACGGCCACAGCGGTTCTGCCCCCCCGTCCTTTTGCCGGATCCGCTAGCGGACCAGCTTCTGCACTACGGCGATCAGCTGCTCTGCCTGAAACGGCTTGACGATCCAGCCCGTGGCCCCCGCTTTGCGCCCCGCGTCCTTCTTCTCCGGCTGCGACTCGGTGGTCAGCATCAGGATGGGCGTAAACGAATAACCCGGCAGCTGCCGCATGCCCGTAATCATCTCGATCCCCCCCATCACCGGCATGTTCAGGTCGGTGATCACCAGCTCGAACTTCTGCCCCTTCGCTTTGTCCAGGCCCTGCCGCCCGTCGACTGCTTCGGTCACGGCATAGCCCGCGTTGCGCAGCGTGAAGCTCACCATCTGCCGCACACTCGCCGAATCGTCCACTGTCAGCACTTGCTTCATTGCGAACCTATATCCCCCTCATCGGAGAAACCAGGCATTTCTCCAGATTCCAAAACCATGCGTGCACCGTTTTCCCGAAACGGCATCGGCTGTCCCTGAATGGACCTCTTTTTGCCCCAAACTCAGGGCGCTCGGCTAGAAAAGCTCCACATTGTTGCCGGCGAAGTTCGCCTCCGCCACCGGCAGCGGCCCTCCCACCAGCGCCGCCCGCAGCACCGCGCGCTCCATCTCCGTCGTGTAGTCGGCGGAAAAACGCCGCTCCACGACTTCCGCATCGAATCCCTTCCCGCCTGTCCCGCCCTGTTTCTCCAGCTCGCGCCGCGCCGATTCAATTCCGTCCACTGCCGCGTCCAGCCGCAGGAAGCAAACCTCCAGGCGATCGCCCGCGCTGGCACTCTCCGCGATCTTCCCCTGTAATCCCTGGGTCGCCGTCTGAATCTCCCGCCCTCTCCGATCCCCGCACTCCGCTGCTTCGCGCAGAAACCCAAGTCCCCCCCTCATCTCGCTGCGCGCCGCGCGCAGACCCTCTTTGCTGGCTTCCGAGAAGGCCTCGAGCGTGGTCCGGCTTTGCTCCACCAGGCTTCGGATTTCTGCCGTGGCCGCTTCCGAGCCGGTCGTGATCTCCCCCCACGTCGCCGAAATGCGCTTGATCGTCGTCGAAATCTCCAGAATCCCGTCCGCCTGCGAGCCCAGATGACTGGCTTCGACGATGGAGTTGAACATCAGCAGCTGCAGCCGGTCCCGCACCACCTTCGATCGCTCCAGATGCTCGTTCACCAGCTGCATCAGGCCGGAAATCCCCGCGAACGACGCCTGCACCCGCGCGTTGTCGGCCTCGCATTCCTCTTCGAGTCTCTCGATGCGCGTCAGATGAGCCCCCAGCGCGCTCTCCTGCGCCAGCACCACCGGTCCCAGTTCGAGGATCTCCGACGACGCGATGTGCCCAATCGCCTCCAGACACCTCCTGATCTGCGCCGTCCATCCCCGCACCGTCTCCCGCACGCTGCGCAGCTGATAGCTCTGCACCGCCAGCCCCGCCCCTGTCTCCCCGGGGCTCGCGCGCTCCTCTCCTGCCAGTTCGGCCGCAATCGTCCCCAGCGCCGCCTGCACATGCTCGATCTGCTGGCGCGTGATGTCGTGCGCCTGAATCGCGGCGACCACTCCCGCGATCTGGCCGGCGATGTCTTCCACGCATCGGCTGAATCGCACCGGCGTCCCGGACAGTTGCTCCAGCGTCGCCTCAACGCTCTCCAACGCCGCATCGAGGCTCTTCTCCATCCGCGCGAACTCTTCCCGCATCCGCGGCAGCTCCGCAGTCAGCGATCGCCGCGTCTCCTGGATCGCCTTCCTGCGCTCATCGGTGAGCCGGGTCAGCTCGTTCGTGCTCCGCGCCACCGTCTGCGCGAAGTCGTCCAGCTCGTGCGCCAGGTACTGGAAGCCCGCGCCGACCTCGCCCAGCCGCGCCACCTCGATGTTGGTCAGCACCCGCAGCATCTCGGTCTCCCGCACGATGGCTTTCTGTCCGCGCGTCATCTGCGCCAGCCGCTCCAGCAGCGCCGCTTCGGTAGTCACCGTATCCAGAATCCCCGCCGTGGCCTCGAGACGCTCGCGCAGGAAGCTCCGGGCTGCGGAGGCAAGGCGCTGCACCCCAGGGAGAACCGACCCCATGCGTTCGTCTCCCGCGCAGCCCGCAATCACGCCTGCGCTCTCCAGAATCGTGCTCGTCTCGCGCGCCAGACCCTCAAAATCATGCGCCAGTTGCTCGACTTCTCGCTCTGACTCGGCGGCGACCGCCCGCAACGCGCTCTCCTGTTCCTCGAGAGCGCACGGGACCGGCGCCTGCTCCAGCACCGCCGTCATGCCGCCTGCCCCGGTTTGCCGAGGAATCGCTCCATTGCTCAGCGGGCTCCTTCCACTGCGGGTCAGGAACAGCTTTCCCTCTGCGCGGTGTTGCTCCAGACGCCTCCTTCATCGGCAGAGATCCTGGCGTGCATAGGGTGGACGCGGCCTCGCATCGGCCGCGCGGCTGCCGGCGATCCCATTTCGGCAGAAGCACCGTTCTCCCGATGGGCCGCTGTTTGGTTGTCCGAATCAGCCCAGCCGTTGTTGAGACAGGCGCGCCCTCCGCCAGCGCGGCCGCGATTTCCCCTGTTCCGGAATCGATCCATGCCGATGATGGCGGTACGTCCCCGTAGAAAAGACACTCCTTCGGCACTGCTTTGGCTTGACGGCGAATGCAGGCGGAGACGGTTCAAATTTCTGCGAGGTGAAGCTGGATGAGCCCCATGTCCGAAAGATGCGAATCGAGCGTGAGCATTCGACTCCTGAACGTCGATCACCGTGAGATCGAAGGTCTCATCGATCAGCTACAGGCCGCGATTGCGGTCGGACCGGATAAGGATCGCGTGACGCGGCTCCTGCGCCAACTCAGCGACTTCACCCGGACCCACTTCGCACTCGAAGAAGGGATGATGGCAGCCACCGAGTATCCCGGTACCTCCACGCATCGCCGCCGTCACCAGCAGCTGCAGCAGCAGCTGGATGGCTTCCTCTCGCTCTACGCAAAAGGCAGCCTGACTCTCAGCATGGAGTCTCTGAGCTTCCTTTTCGTGTGGTACGCCGCCCATTCTCAAAATGAGGATGCGCATTATGCCGACTGGCTGGTGTTCCAGGATGCCGGCCTTGGCCCCATGGATCCGGCCGCGCTCCCGTACGCAGCACGCAGCAATTGCGCCTGACCCGCCGCTCCGCGTCCGCAGGGAACAGGAGCCCCTCCTGAACCCTGCGTCTCTTCACTCCATCGCCGTTGTCACGATGTACGAGCTTCCGTACAGCGCTATCCCGATCAGCAGTATCAGCAGCCCGGCCAGGTAGACCGGCTCGTCGGTCACCAGCGCCTTCAAAAGGATCATCACGCCGATGCCGATCGCCACCATCACCAGCCCGCCGATCCGCAGCCCCTGCCGCTTCTGCAGAGCACCCAGGCGCGCTTCCTCCCGCATTAGCTCCAGCGCCGACGTGGCTCCCGGTCCCGGCGTGTCCGCCAGCTTCTTCAGCATGTCGTTCTTGTAATAGGCCTCGCGCTCCTTACGCCGAGCTTCCGACCACACCGCCACCGAGACCATCGAAAACAACGCTATGGCTCCCACCGCCAGAAAAAGAAACAACCCCATGGCCGCCCCTGCGGATGCCGAGTTCATAAGCTTCCTCCTTGTGCGGCCTCTCCTTCTCCGCCTCACCCCGTACGACCAGCCCTGGCTCGCTGCGGTTGCAAAATTGTCAGGAAAATCCTCGACAGAAAAAACGAAACCGCGCACCATCATTCCAGGTCCTACCGGCAGAGAGCAATGTGACTACGGCTCCGCAAACCGAGCCCCACTC
>JBAVUB010000714.1:0-3219 GCA_049696575.1 Acidobacteriaceae bacterium
GCCCGACGCTGTGCAATGGCAACGCGCGGAATCCCCTGCAAATCCGCCGCGAATTCCACCCCATCCCAGCCCGCCAGTAATTCGGCCAGCGCCCCCCGCTGCCCATGCCCAATCTCCATCGCCAGCCATCCCGCCGGAACCAGCGCCTCCCGCGCCTCCGGAATCAGCCGCCGATAAACCTCCAGCCCCGTCCGCCCAGCAAACAGCGCCTCCCGCGGCTCATACTCCCGCACCTGCGCCTCCAGTACCTCGCCCTCCGCCACATACGGCGGATTCGACACCACCACCTCAAACCGCTCGCCCCGCACAGCACCCAGCAAATCCGACTCGACGAACCGCACCCGCCCCGCGACGCCATGGCGCTCCGCATTCTCCCGCGCAACTTCCAGCGCCGCCACAGAAAGATCCACCCCCGTCACCTGCGCCCGAGGCAGCGTGTGCGCCAAAGCTACCGCAATGGCCCCTGACCCCGTCCCCACATCGCAAATCCGCACCGCCGCATCGCGCGCAACCCGCGCAAGCACCGCCTCCACTAAATGCTCCGTTTCCGGCCGCGGAATCAGCACCGCCGGCGTCACCCGCAGCATCAGTCCATAAAACTCCGTCTCCCCCACGATGTACTGCACCGGCTCCTGCCGAGCCCGCCGCGCAACCCAATCCTCAAATTGTGCAAGCTGTTCCGGGGTCAGCCCCGCGTCCGCGTGCGTCATGATCCACGCGCGATCGCGCCCCACCCCGCGCATCAGCAAAAGCTCCGCATCCCGCCGAGCCGTGGCTAGCAAATGCAATTTTGAAGTCGCGGAGACAAGCGCCGCGCGCACCGTCTGTGTGGATTCCACTTTGGAACTTACGAAGCGACCTTGCGCCGCTTCCTCTGCCTCGCCAGCCACTGCCGCACCGCCTCTTCCACGCGCAGCTCCCACCCCTCGCCCGTCGACTGCATCTTCTCCACGATTTCCTTCGGCAGCGGCACCGGAACCTTCTTCTTCGCCGCGTTCTCTTCCATAATCCCCCTGAGAGTCCGTTGAAGCGACGCAGGCAATTCCGAAAAAGTCTTCCCCCGCGCAAAGTCTTCCTCGGTCAGTTCTCGAACCTCGCCTTCATCGTCGGTCAATGGTTTTCGGTTTCCCATACTTTTTTGCCTCTCGATCGTTGGCCTTCCGAAAGCTGATGACGCGAATACCGTCCTCTATCTCGAGAAAGCACAGCATATGCAATCTACCGCCCAGGTAGCCCGCAGCGACCCTCCGGGTTTCACCTTTGCGCTGCTCCACCCACTCGGTCGCCGAGTCAAAATCAAACTCCCTCGCCCGCTCAAAGGATAACCCGCGCTCCCGGATATTCCGCTCGTTTTTCCGCGGATCATACGTGATCTTCACTCAAAAATCGTAGGTCCGCCCTGACTCCGACCACAACGCAAATCCAGACTCCGCCCATTACCAACGTCCCCTCCGCAAGACTCACTCCCCGCACAGCACCCCAAGATCCGCCCACCCAAACGCAATCTCCGGCAACATCGCCCCGCCAATCTCAACCCCCTGTTCACCCACCTGCACCCCACCCATGCGCGCATAAAACCCGCACGCCGGATTCTCCCTGAGCACCCAAACCACCATGTTCGCGAATCCCAGCCCACGCAGTTCCCTCGCCATCCGCCGCACCAGCGCCGCGCCCGCGCCCTTCCGTTGATGCGAAGCCAACAAATAGATCGCCCCCAGCTCGCCCTGGTATCCGTCCACCGGATGCATGATCGCCCCGCCCGCCGCGAACCCAAAAATCCCTGCTTCATCCTCCGCAACAAAAACCGTCGTCGTCTTCTCCGTCAGCCGCGTCTCCCAACGCGCCGCCCCATCCTCCACCCGCAGCCCGTCGATGTACTCCTGCGCAATGATCCCCGCATACGTCGTCTTCCAACTCGCCACATGCACCTCGGCTATCGCCCGCGCATCCCCCGGCCTCGCCTCTCTGATCTCCATAAGAAAAACCGTCCGCCTGCTGATCCCCTATCCGCTGTCCGCTGTCCGCTATCCGCTGTCTTACGCGGCCTCGCTCTTCAACCGCTCCGCATTAAAATGCGCAATCAGCGCGTCGATCACCGGCTGCAGCTTCCCTTCCATAATTTCCGACAGCTGATGGATCGTCAGCCCAATCCGGTGATCCGTCAGCCGGTTCTGCGGAAAGTTATACGTCCGGATCTTCTCGCTCCGATCCCCCGACCCCACCTGCTGCTTGCGCTCCTTCGCCAGCGCCGCCTGCTGCTTCTCCATCTCCATCTCGTACAGCCGCGCCCGCAACACCCGCATCCCTTTCTCGCGATTCTTGATCTGCGACTTCTCGTCCTGGCAGCTCACCACCGTGTTCGACGGCAAATGCGTAATCCGCACCGCCGAATACGTCGTGTTCACGCTCTGCCCACCCGGTCCCGACGAGCAAAACGTATCGATGCGCAGATCCTTTGCCTCGATCTTCACGTCCACATCCTCCGCCTCCGGCAGCACCGCCACCGTGATCGCCGACGTGTGTACCCGCCCCTGCGTCTCCGTCGCTGGAACCCGCTGCACCCTGTGCACCCCGCTCTCGTACTTCATCTGCGAGTACACCCGGTTCCCCTCGATAATCGCGATCACTTCCTTTAATCCGCCCACCGACGATTCCGACGACGACAGCACCTCCACCTTCCACCGATGCTGCTCCGCAAACCGCGAGTACATTCTGAAGACTTCCCCCGCGAACAACGAAGCCTCATCCCCACCCGTCCCCGCGCGAATCTCCAGCACCACGTTCTTCTCATCATTCGGATCCTTCGGCAGCAGCAGCAGCTTCAGATCCTCTTCAATCTGCGGCTCCCTGGCCTCCAGCTCCGTCAGCTCCTCCTGCGCCATCGCGCGCATCTCCGCGTCGCTCTCGTTCAGCATCGCCCGCGCTTCGGCGATCCCCGTCTTCACCGTGCGATACTCGCGAAACTTCTCCACCACCGGCTCCAGATCCCGATGCTGCTTCGCCAACTTCTGATACTGGGCGTGGTCGCCCAGCACGGCCGGATCGGCCAGCTGCCGGCCCAGCCCCTCATAGCGAGCTTCAATCTGTTCCAGACGATCAAACATAAAATCCTCCCGGCGCACAGCCGGCTTTCGCAAACCTCAAAATGTCGATGGAAAAAAGACGCAGCGACGCGTAGGCGGCAGGAGCCGCTAGAGAAGAACGCCGATGGGGAAGAGC
>JBAVUB010000715.1:0-5941 GCA_049696575.1 Acidobacteriaceae bacterium
GAGTGATCCAGCCTGCCAGGCAACCACCAGGTACCCAGAACCAGTCACTATCCGCTATCCGCTATCCGCTATCCGCTATCCGCTAGTCCGTCCTCAGCGCCCGAGCCGGATCCACCGTCGCCGCCCGTCGCGCCGGAATGAACCCCGCCAGTGCCGCCACCAGGCAAATCACAACGACCCCCGCCCCATACACGGCCGGGTCTGCGATCGAAACCCCAAACAGCTGGCTCCGCACCGCACGCGTCGCCAACATCGCCAGCGGAATCGTCACCAGCACCGCGCCCCCGGCGAGCACCATCACTTCCCGCAGAATCAGCCGCACCACGGTCCCACGCTGCGCGCCCAGCGCCATGCGGATACCAATCTCCCGGGTGCGCTGCGCGGTTGAATAGGCCAGGATTCCGTACAGCCCGATGCCCGCCATCAATGCCGCTAAACCCCCGAATACCGTCGCCAGCATCGCAATCACGCGCTCGGCAATGAGGTTGTCGTCAATCGCCTCCGTCATCGTGCGCGGGTTGCCGACAATCAGTTTGCTGTCGAGGTTCGCAATCGCCGCGCGAATACTGTTCGTTGCCGCCTCTGGCGCCTGCCACGTTCGCACATAGAGCGTCAGCCCTGCGGGTTTCAGCGCCTGCGTGAACAGGGTGTAGTCCGTCGCGATCGCCGGGTCCCGTACACTCTCGTGCTTCACATCCCGCACCACGCCGACAATCGTTGCCTCTGTCCCTGGCCTGCGCGGCCGGCTTACCACTCGCCCCAGCGCTGCCTGCGCGTTACCGTAAAAATGCTTCGCAAAACTCTCGTTCACTACCGCAACCTTCTCCGACGTCGCGGTGTCGCCTTCGTTGAAATACCGACCCGCCACCAGCGGAATCCCCAGCGTCTGCAAATAATCGTTGCTCACCCACGGCAACTCGACATCGAAATCCTCGTCCGGCTTGGGCGTGTATCCGCTCGCCAGCACATCGCCCTGGACATCGTTACCCGCCAGGTCGCTGTCGTTCGTCGCACCCACGCTCCGCACACCCGGCAGCGCGGCCACCGCATCGATCGCCCGCTGTTCCACGGGCGCAACCCCGGGTCCAGGGTACCCCGCCAGCATCGGATCCAGATCGAACGACAGCAGATGATCTGTCGCGAAACCCGCATCCACGTTCCGCAGATTCTCAATCGTCCGTACAAACAGTCCCGCCCCTACCAACAGCAGCAGGCTGAACCCGATTTGCAGCGCGACGCAGCTCCGCCGGAACTGCAGCGACCGCCCACCTCCGGTGCCGCCCCGCTCCTTCATCGCCTCCGCCAGCTTCGGATTCTGGAACTGCGCCATCGGCGCCAGGCTGAACAGCAAGCTCGCCACCACCGTCACCGCCAGCGTGAACAGCAGCACCCGCCAGTCGAGCGTCTGCGTAAACGGTAGCCCGTCCGGCGACCCTCCCGACAGCCCGTGAATCAGCACGTGCTGCGCCTGCGGCGCCAGGAGCAACCCGATTGCCGCCCCACACCCGCCCAGCAGCAGACCTTCCGCGATCAGTTGCCGCAGGATCTGCCCGCTGGTTGCGCCCAGCGCATAACGCACCGCGAACTCCTGCGACCGTCCCGCCGCCCGCACCAGCAACAGGCTCGCCACATTCACCACCGCCATCGCGATCACCAGAAGCACCATCCCCATCATGATCGTCAGCGGCATTTGCATATCGCCGCGCAGCGGCGAAAATCCCTTTGCCCCCGCATCCACATTGATGTGCGCCTGATCGATGAAAGCCGTCCGCGCCTTCGCCGACTGGTCGTGCTGCAGCGTGAACTCCGCCCTGCGCAGCGAAAGATACAGCGCGTTCAGCGAAGCCTGCGCCTGCGCCACCGTCATTCCCGGATGCAACCGTCCCTCCAGATCGATCCAATACGCGTTGTGGTCGCTCAGGAAATCCCAATCCGGTTCCACCACCTTCTGTTCCGCGATCGGCACGAAAACATCCGGCGTCCGTCCCCACACCATGCTGTGAAATCCTGGCGCCGCCACGCCTGTAATCGTGAACGGCGTGCCGTTTACCAGCAGCGTCTTGCCCGCCACCGGAGCTTCCGCCAGGTGGGTCTTCCAATAATCGAAGCTCAGCGCCACTACCGGATTCGCGCCCGGCGCCGTTTCGTCGCTCGCCGTGAACAATCGTCCCATCGCCGGTTGCACGCCCAGCGTCTCAAAATAATTCCCGCTCACCAGTTCCGCGTCCACGCTCTCCGCGTGGTTGTTCCACGTCGTTCCCACCCTCGCCGGCTCCGCGGCGATCAGACCGCTGAGCACCTTGTTTTGATCGCGCAGGTCCTTGTACATCGGATACGAAAACTCGTGGTGGTGCCCCGCATCGTTTCCACCCTCCGAGTGCGTGTGCCCCGGCGACGCTCCCGCGAAACTCAATACCACCAGCTGCTCAGGATTCTTCACCGGCAGCGCGCTCATCAGCGCCTGATCGAGCAAGCTGAAGATCGTCGTGTTCAGTCCGATCGCCAGCGCCAGGGTCAGCACCGCCACCGTCGCGAATCCCGGATTCCGCCCCAACCCCCGGATCCCATACCGCACATCCCGCCACACCGACTCCAGCCGCCACGAAGGCCGCTCTTCACGACATTCCTCCCGCGCCCGCTCACGCCCGCCAAAAGCGATCGCCGCCTTCCTCCGCGCTTCTTCCTCCGGCATACCCGCAGCCATATTCGCCTCCGTCTCGCGTTCCAGATGGAACTGGATTTCCTCATCGACTTCGCTGCGCCGTTTTCCCGCAAAGAAAAACTTGGCGCGCGACCACATCTCACTCATCTCCAAACTCACTTCCTGGCGGCTCTCCGCACTCGCCACCAGCTAATAGCTAATCGCTCCCCTAAATCCTCTCCAGCACCAAATTGATGGCCCCCGTCAGCCGGTTCCAGTTTCGCAACTCCGCTTCCAGCTGCTTCCGTCCGGCCGCCGTCAGCGAATAGAACCGCGCGCGCCGGTTGTTTTCCGAAGCGCCCCATTGCGCGCGAATCCACCCTTTGTATTCCAGCCGATGCAGCGCCGGATACAGCGACCCCTGCCCAATCGTCAGCACGTTGTTTGAAACCTGCTGGATGCGCTGGGCAATCGCCCAGCCATGTTCCGGCTGGGGCGCAATCGACCTCAGAATCAGCATGTCCAGCGTTCCCTGCAGTAAATCCGCGGATGGCGGCATTATTCCCCTCGACATTCGACAACAGAATAGGAAAAGCATCTCCCATACTCTTGTCGACTGTCAAGGGGTACGCTGAATCCTTGCCGGAAGTTCCCCGGCTTTACTCGCGCAGCCCGCGGCCACCGCTCCAGCCTGCATATTTGCCGCCGGCACGCCTCCGAATCGCCGCTCCCTCCGCCGGAATTCCTCGACTGCCGCATCCAGATCCGTCCCGTCGAAATCCGGCCACATCCGATCCGTGAACACCAGCTCCGCGTATGCGGACTCCCACAGTAAAAAATCCGACAGCCGCTTCTCCCCGCCCGTTCGGATCAGCAAATCGACGTCGCCGCCCGAGGCCTGCAGAGCCACAGCCAATCCCTGTTCCAGCGCGTCGTGTGACGGCGTCCCACCCTCGCCCACAAGCCCCGCCGCCGTCCGCGCAATCGTTTCCCGCGACGAATAATCCACCGCAACGCGCAAATGCAGGCGCTGTCCCCCAGCCGTCGCCGCTTCGCAGCCTTCGATTTCCCGCAGCAACAGCCTCGGCAGGCGATCCCGCCGCCCGATCGCCTCCAGTCGCGCACCCACCTCCTTCAGCCGTTCTCTTTCTATCCGCAGATATGCGGCGATCAGCGAGAAAATGCTCCGCACTTCGAACGCAGGCCGTCGCCAGTTGTCCGACGAAAACGCATAGAGTGTCAGCCGCGCGATGCCCAACTCTGGCGCCCGCTCCACTACGCGCCGTACCGTCGCCACGCCCTCCCGATGCCCCGCTACCCGCGGCCATCCCCGCTGCGCCGCCCACCGCCCGTTGCCATCCATGATGATGGCCACATGCAGTCCCTCGCGGCCTTCACTTTGCGCCGCAAAGTTATTCGCCGCAAACATTTCGCTTTGCACTGTAAAGCTCCCTCACAAAAAAATTTACGCCCGCGACGGCTCCCAGTTCCGCATTACCTCCGCACGCCGTTCCTCTTTCGCCCCTTGCGCCGCGTCCCGCACGACCTGCTCCAGCGTCGACAGGTATTCCAGATACCGCTTTCGCCCTGACGCCGTAATCCGGCACGCCGTCCGGGGCCGATTGCGATCATGTCCCTTCACGATCTCCACCAACTTTGCTTTTTCCAGAACTTGCAGATGTCGGCTCAGGTTCCCATCGGTCAGCGAGCAGAGCTGCTTCAAATCCCCAAACGTCAGCCCCTTCGGATTCGTCACCAGCGACGTGAGCACACTCAGCCGCGCCCGCTCGTGGATCACCCGATCCAGCCCCTCATACGCGAAGCGCCCCTCGCTCGCCTTAGACTTCATGCTCGCCCCCCCGCGCCGTCCACAGCAGGATTCCCGCCACCAGCATCTGGCCAATGCCAAACGGAACGCCCATTACCCACGGAGAAAACGCACGCCCGTCGCCCAGCGCAATCGCCACCATCCCCGTCAGCAAATACCACGCGCCCGCCGCCACCATCGGCCGCGGCAAAAACCGGCATGAGGAAAAAACTCCAAGACCGAAAATGACCTGCCACAACCCGGGCAGCATCCACAGCACCCCGGGAACTGCCCGCACCAGCACAATCGTGATCAGCAGGCCCGCCGCCGCCGATGGTAAAAACTGCTCCACCGCCATCCGGATCATCTCATCCGACAACGCCGAGTGCTCCCGCTGGGTCCGCCGATAAACCTGCACGCCCGTCAGCGCCGCCGACACCACAGCAGTCGCAACCCAGATCGTGAGATACCGCGTAATGTGGTGCGCCGCGTCCGGTGCCCAATGCGCCTGCACCGCCGCCGCCACCATGGCGAACACGCTCGTCGTCGCCAGCGTCGCTGGCCCATACCCGCGAAATTCCGTGTTCCGCGCCACCTGCCGGCGAATACTGCTGATCTCGCCCAGCGCTTTATGCAGCTCGTTCATAGTTCTTTACTTTGCAATGCAAAGTTAACCCACGACGCGAGCCTTGTCAAGCAGGGAAGGGAATTGGCCACCAAAGAAGAAAAGAGGGCCGCATCGATTGCCGATGCGCCCTCTCGCTTGTTGCGCGATTCAAAGAAGCTTGATGAACGAGTCCGCCGCCTACCGGCCCATCACCGTCCGAGTCGGCGCTTCCTCGTTCTCGTTTCTCTTCCCGTCCAGCCTGGACGTGATCACGCTGCCGTACTGCACCGATTGCAGCGTATGATTCAGCCCGTCCTCGTCGAACCGCAGAATCACGCGGCTGTCGGTGGGAGCCGGATCGCCCGATCCCGCAATCCACGTGAAGCTGCGCTTCCAGTCGTCGTTGCGCAGCGTCACCACGTTGCTGGAGAGGTTCCGGTCAAGCGTGTAAAGCCCCGCAGGGCACACCTTGCCGTTCACGGTGAAGCTAAACGGTACGTTGACCTGGGTTTCGGCCAGCGCGTTGGTCGTTGTCAAAGCGGCTGCCGCCAGAACCGCGGTCGCCAGAAGCTTGGGGAGTATGGATCGCATCGCGTAACCCTCCTGGGTATGTTCACCACGCTAGCGATCCCAAAAAACAAATGCGTCAAGTTCCCGTCCAGAATTCGTCAAGCTTTTCGCTGTACGATCCGCAGACGGCCCGCCTCTCCGCTCGTTGTCTCCCGCGTCTCTTGCAGTTCCTCTCGAATCCCCCGTACACCCGCTCCGTGCCCGTTCTCGTTCAGTTTTTCCTCCATCCGCACCGCCTCTTCCAGCAATTGCGTCGCGTCGCCGGGTTCCTGCCGGTCCCGCGCGCACTTTGCGGCCGACCGCAACGCGCCCACTG
>JBAVUB010000716.1:0-3335 GCA_049696575.1 Acidobacteriaceae bacterium
GAGCGCGGCGCCGCCGATGGCGGGGCGCGGCGAGACGCTGACGGCGGCAAACCTGGCCATGAACGTGGCGAAGAGCGGACGCACGACGGGGCTGACCTGTTCGAGCATTAATGCCGTGGCGTTGACGGTGAAAGTGGACTACTACAAGGATTGCGCGGAGACCCAGCCCTACACCACGAAGACGTTTGAGAATCAGATTGGGATTGGCGGCACACACTTCACCGACAGCGGCGATTCGGGCGCGCTGGTGCTGGATGCGAGCAACGCGCAGGCGGTGGGGCTGTATTTTGCCGGCGGCACGGATGGGGATGGGAACGGGCTGAGCGTGGTGAATCCCATTGGCGATGTGCTGCACGAGCTGAGCACGGAGACGGGCGGTCCACTCAGTCTGGTGGGCACGAGCACGCCACATTCGGTTGCGTGCCTGCGGTACGATCCCGCGGTGCCGACGGAGCCGCCGTACGTGGGGCCTGCGGCGCTCGATCGCGCACAGGCGATTGCCGAGGGCGCGGCGGATACTTTGCGAGGGAACGGGATTTTGGGAACGGCGGCGGGACATAGTTTGGACTCCCCGGGCGATCCGGCGGTAGTGGTTTATGTCGATCATCCGGGAGCCAATGTGCCGCAGACGATTGAGGGTCTTCGCACGCAGGTTGTTGTGACGGATGCCGGCGCAGTGGCGCGCGGGACGGCTCCGACGATGCCGGCTCTGGAGCCTGGGCTGCATCTGTCGAGCACGGCGCTGGCCAGTGCGACGGCGGTGGAGCAGAATGTGGCGCCGGGGCTGATGGCCGATCCGGCTGTTTTTGGTGTGGGTGTTACGCAGAGCCGGGACAATCCTGCGGAAGCGGCGCTGCTGGTGCTGGTGGATATCGGGCGGAATCCGCAGTCGCTGCCGATGACGATCGGCGGGCTGCGGGTCGAGACGATGCGGCTGCATCGGTTCCACACGACGCTGTCGAAGTATGAGACGGGGCGGCCGGCGTCCGCGTGTGAGGTGCAGGGGTTAAACCGAACGGTGAAGAGTGAACGCTGACCGCCGATCTTGTTCTGGATCGTCGCAATCGTCACGACGCTGGTGTTCTTTTTCTTTCTGTCCATGATGATGATGGTTCCTGGCGTTGAGCCGAGAACAAATCTGTGGATGCTGGCCATCGTGGCAGTTTGCGCAAGCGTATCTCTGGCGGTCGGTGTATGGAGACCTTCCACAAGTGACGCCCCTATGGCGGGTTCCAGAGCCGCAGCGGTCATGGGTGTAGCACTCGCACTGGAATTCCTGTATTGCATCCTCGGATTTGTGCAGTTCGTCTCGCGAACTCGTCGCTGAATGAGCGGTGTGCGAAATCAGAAGACCTGGATTGGCCCCTGGTAGCGGGCGATTGCGGGATCGATGGTAAGCAGGAGCAGCCCATCGGCGACGGCTTGCGCGATGAGCATGCGGTCGAAGGGGTCTTTGTGCAGAGCGGGAAGTCCGGCGACTGCGACGGCGTGCCTGCCTGTGATGGCGAGTTCGGTATAGCCGTTGTCGAGCAGGCCGCGGCGGAGGAGTGCAGGATCGGCACGAAAATCAGACCGGCCGAGGCTGTTCTTGATGGCAATCTCCCATAGGCTGACGGCGCTGAAGACCAGTTGGTGCTCGGGGTCTTCGATCATGGCGCGGGCGGCAGCGGGAAGGCGGTTGGGTTCGCTCGCTCCCCAGAGGAGCAGGTGCGTATCGAGGAGCAGCCTCATTGGCCGCCATCGAACAGCGTGGCGATTTCATCTGCGCCCATCTGGTCGAAATCCTCGGGAACGGAGATTTGCCCAGCGAGGAAGCCGGTGCGGCGGACGGCCAGCGGCGGCGGGGCATCGACGGCGGTGACCCGGACGACGGGTTTGCCGGCCTTGGCGATGACGAAGGGCTCTCCCTGGACGGCTTCTTCGATGAGGCGGGAGAGGTGGGTTTTGGCATCGTGGATGTTGACTGTTTTAGCAGACTTCATTGTAAACTAAGTCTACTTAGTCTAGTCATATCTGTCAAGTCAAGGGGCAGCGGAACCAGTGCCTCAGCTCTGCAACGCGGCGACGGCTTCGGGCGCGGCTTTCTCTGTCCGGAATTGGCCTTCCCACTTAGCGACGACGGCGGACGCGAGGCAATTCCCGACGACGTTGACGACGGTGCGGCCCATGTCCATGATGGCGTCGACGCCGAGGATGACGAGGATGGGCTCGACGGGCAGCGCGAAGATAGCCGCGGTGGCGAGCAGCACGACGAGCACGGAGTGCGAGACGCCAGCTACGCCTTTGCTGGTGAGCATGAGGACGCCGAGCATGGTGAGCTGGCGGCCGAGGCTCATGTGGATGCCGGCGGCCTGGGCGGTGAAGAGGACCGCGATGGAGCAGTAGAGCGCCGATCCCGCCGTGTTGAAGGTGTAGCCGGTGGGGATGACGAAGGCGACGATGTTGCGCGGGACGCCGAAAGCTTCCATGGCCTCGATGGCGCGGGGGAGCGCGGCTTCGCTGGTGCTGGTGGCGAAAGCGATGGTGGCGGGCTCGGCGACGGCCCTCAGAAATTCGCGCAGGGGCAGGCGCGCGAGCAGCAGGGCGGGCAGCATGGCCACGAGCGCAAAGACGATGATCGCAATGTAGAGGGTGAGCGCCAGCTTGCCGAGGTTGAGCATCACGCCGAGGCCTGATTGCGCGACGGTGAAGGCGAGCGCGGCGGCGACGCCGATGGGCGCATAGAGCATGACGAAGTTAGTGAAGGCGAACATCACTTCGGTGAGCGATTCGCAGAGGCGCAGCATGGGGGCGCGTTTTGTTTCGCTGACGCGGCTGAGGGCGAGTCCGAAGAAGATGGCGAAGACGGCGACCTGGAGAATTTGATTGTCGGCAACGGCGCTGGCGATGTTTTCCGGGAAGACGTGGAGAAGGAATTGCTGCCAGGAGATGGCGGTTTGCTGCGGGAGCGCGGCTGCGGAGACCGCGGCGTGTGCGGCCATGTTCAGGCCGACGCCGGCTTTTGAAATGTTAATGGCGACGAGACCGATGACCAGCGCGATGGTGGTGAGGGTTTCGAAGTAGAGGAGGGATTTGAGGCCGAGGCGTCCGACGGTTTTGGCGTCGGCGTGGCCGGCGATGCCGGTGACGAGGGTGCCGAAGATGAGGGGGGCGACGATGACGCGGATGAGGCGGAGAAAGATGTCGCCGAAGACGCGGCCGGAGAGGGCCGCGTTCGGGGCGTCCACGCCGAGCTCGATCCCAGCGAGCATGCCGACGAAGATCCAGCCAGTGAGGGAGCGGCGACGCGAGGCGGCCCACGCGAGAAGCGCTAAGGCGACGACGCGGAGGACGAT
>JBAVUB010000717.1:0-10907 GCA_049696575.1 Acidobacteriaceae bacterium
GGCGCGCGCAGACCGGACCAGGTGGACGGCGTGATTCCGGCGGCGACGTTTCGGCTGAGCGATGCCGAGGCGCAGCGGATCGAGCAGTGGCTGGCCGAACATTCGTAGCGCGCGGCACTTTTTGTGGGCTTCGGAGAAGAGAGAAGCCCTGTCGCGAACCCAGGAAATTTGCACCGCTCCGCGAGTGCTCGCTATGGGTCCGTCGTGATGGTCCCTCTGCCTGCAATGAACTCAATCGTCCAGTGGAGAAGGGTGAGGGGGAGGGGAAGCATCCGCTTGCCGAAAGTAGCGTTGCGCTCGCACCACATCGCGCAGGATTTGCGCCTTGAGCGCCTCCTGTGAAGGGAAGCGCCGCTCCTCGCGCAGTCGCATGAGAAAACAGACTTCGATCGGCGTCCGCTCCGTCAGCTCAACCGAAGGTGGACCGTCGAGGAGATGCGATTCGACGGCGAAACCTGCGCCCTCGAACGTCGGTCGCGATCCGGCATTCGTCACGGCATTGAAAATCGGCGCGCTGGCCCCTTCTCCAATGCGCAACCGTGTGACGTAAACCCCGTCTGGCGGCAGCAATTCCCGGTACGGAGCGAGGTTGATGGTCGGCGTGGTCAGCTTCCTGCCAATGCCGCGCCCGTGAACCCCAATGGAAAGGATCGAAAACGGCCGACCCAGCAGCGCCCGCGCCACTGACAATTCGCCCGCCACGATGCGCCGCCGCACCTCGCTGCTTGAAACCGTGACGCCGCGCACGGTGAGCGAGCCGTGCGAAACTACTCCGAAGCCGAGCTCCTGGCCCAGCGAGTGCAGCTCTTCAATGCCGGCCGCAGCACCATGCCCGAAACGGAAGCTGTCACCCTCGTGCACTTCGAGGACGCGCAGCGCCCCGCGCAAAACATTCTCGGCAAATTCCCGCGGCGTCTGTAGGGAAAAATCCTGCGTGAACGGCAGCACAAGGGTCGCATCGATGCCGGTTTGCTCGAGCAGCCGGAGCCGTTCCGCTATCGGCGTGATCAGCTTCGGCGCCTGCGCCGGCCGCAGCACCGCGAGCGGATGCGGATCGAACGTGACGGCGATGGATTGTGCCTGGAGCGAGCGCGCCCGCTCGATCACGCGCCCAATAATCTCCTGATGCCCACGATGGACGCCGTCGAAATTCCCGATGGCCGCAACGGTGGGCGGCATCGGTGGCATCTCGGTGATCGATCGGAATATCTGCATCGGTCACAGCTCGAAAGGAATGCGCAGCCCGTCATAGGAGAGCCGCACGTTGGCCGGGAATGTCTCTTCTGTTGCTTCGTGATCCACTTCATGCGACATGTGCGTGAACCAGGCCCGGCGCGGGGCAATGCGCTCGACCCAGTGCAGGGATTCGGGAATGGTGGCGTGGCTGGGATGAGGCTGCGGCCGGAGCGCATCGATGATCACGACGTCGAGGCCCTGCAGCAGCGGCAGGCTCGATTCCGGAATACTGCTCATGTCGGTCAGATATGCGGCGGATCCAAAGCGAAAGCCGGCCACCTGCAGATCGCCATGGGTCAGCGGCACCCGCTGGAATGGCACACCGTGCACTTCGGCTGTCTGTGAACCCTCGAGCTTCCGCAGTTCAACACGAGCTCGCGTGGGATAGGTCGCGTTTTCGGAAAATGTATACTCGAAAACCCGCCGCAGAATCGCCGCCGTCTGCTCGTCGACATAGAGGGGCAGAGACGCCGGCTTGTGTTCGAAGCTGAGGGGACGCAAATCGTCGAGTCCGAGAATGTGATCGGCGTGCGCATGGGTATAAAAGACAGCATCGACGTGCCGGATGCCGGCCCGCAGCGCCTGATTCCGAAAATCCGGCCCGGTATCGATCAGCACCAGCCGCTCACTCTCTTCGTCCTGCCATGTAACGGCGATGGAAGGCCGGGTGCGCCGGTTTCTCGGATCGGGCGAGGTGCAGACCGGGCAGCGGCAGCCGAGGGTCGGGACGCCCATCGAGGTTCCGCTGCCGAGAACGATGATTTCCGCTTTCATCCGGCAGGGGAGCTACTTTTTCTTTCCATCGGCAGCGCGCTGGGCCGACTGGGCAATCGCATTGGTGATTTCGAGAAACATCATGCGCAGCTCGAAAAGCACGTTCTGCAGCGTCGCTTCTTCCTTCTGGGTCAGGTTGCCCTTCGTCTTCTCCTGCAGCAGCGCCAGCATGTCAATGCTTTGCCGCGCGCCCAGAATATCGACCCGTGCCTTCTGTCCCGGCTCGGTTCCAGCGCCCAACGCGATCATGGCCGAGACGTAGAAGGACTGGATGATGTGCTCGAAGGCGATCACGCCCGTTGGACCGGCGCCCGGATTTGCCTGGCGCAGCATGTCGTCGATCTGCCGCGACGATTCCTGGTAAGCAGCGTTCTGCTCGGCGCTTTCCTGCGCCGTGAACTGCGGCAACTCCGGCTCTTCGGCCGCCTCCACCTTCGTCTCCGTCACCCGGTCTTCCGGCGCGGGCATGGTTACGACTTTTTCCGGCGCTGGCGGTGCAGCCGGGTGCTCTTCCTGCTGCTCGGCAGGCGCATCGTCGCGCAATTCGCCGTCCATGGTGAATTTGCGGCGGTCGGTTACGGTAAATGTTGGTTGTTTCTCATCCATAGACAGCAGTTCTCCCTGCATGGATCAAAATTCGAATCATTCAGCCGCCGGAATCGGCGGTGCAGACAGCGGTATCGCCGTTCCTCCGTCGTACTTGATCGGTTCCGTCTCACTTTTTTCCAGTGCTTCGACGCGGGCCATGCCGAGGGCGAGGAGTTTCAAAAAGCCAGGCAGATCAATCGAAGACACACTGGTCAGCTCACCTACCGCCGCATCGCCAACCTGGAGATCGATCTTTTCGCCGGGCCCGAGCGCCGGCGTCGCACCTTGCAGTTCAAACTGCCGCAATGCACGATGGATCGTAGCTCGCGAGCGAATCCGCTCCACGATCTCCTGGCCGATGTAACAGCCCTTGGTAAAGTTCAGCGCCCGGGGCAGATTCGCCTCCTGGGGCAGGTGTTTATCGCTGAAATCCACGTCGAAGAGGGGCGTTCCTTCGAGGATGCGGAGATCCTCAAGGGCCGCGACGCCGCAGGGAACCGCACCGGCCTCGGCGAGCGTTCCCCACGCCTCCAAAACCTGCCCAGTTGGGATGTGAAGCTCGAATCGAGTGACCACAGGACTCCAGGCGTGGATCAGCGTCACGTCAACGCCCGCTAGCTGTCCCGGGCGGAAAGTGCCGGCCTCGGGCAGCGTGAAACCCAGCTTCTGGAGAATCGCCGCCGCGCCGGGCCCGGCAATGCCGATCGCCGTCGTCGATCCGTCTAACTCTTCGAGCTTCACATCGTCCATAATGATGTAGCGGCGCAAATGCGCGAGGAGACGTTCCGCCTGGCAGCGGTCGGTTTCGAGCCGCAAAGAATCCTCAAAGCAGGAAACATCGCCGTCGCCCTGAATACGGCCCTGCGGATTGAGAATCAGGGTGTAGCCGGCCTGACCGGGAGCCATACTTTTTACGGCTTGCGTGATCATGCCGTTGAGCCAGCGAACGCGGTCCTTGCCGGTAGCCCGGAGAAAGGTGCGGTAACCCAGATCGAATGCCCCTGCTGAACGGAGCAGGGCCTGCAATTCGGAAGGAACTGCGGAAAAGCGGAGCGGGGTCTGGGCTCCGCGGTGCATTTGCAGTTCGAGAGCGGAGTGGGCAGCGCCGAGCCGGGCCGCCAGGGGCGTTTCTGCAACAGCGGAGTTGGGAATCTGCAAGGCCTGGCTCATAAATGGCTCTTCAGAAAATTATAGTCTGCGAATAGCAGAGAAGGCTCGGCGGGCGGATTCGCCGCACAGGGCGAAAGGACAAGGGATGCGAGGAAGAAATAAGGCGTGGTGGGCGTCAATCGTTGCTCTGGCTGCGTTCGCCGCCGGTGCGCAGACGCCTGCCAACAGCGCGGGGCAGGCTCCACCGACAGCCGCGCCTGGGCAGCAGCAGGCCCAGCCGCAGGCGAAGGCGAGCAACGAGAGCCATATCACTCCGCAGCAGGCGAAGGAGCTATTCTCTTCCATTCCGCCCATTCTTCAGTTCGCTTCGGAAGACACCAAGCTGCCCATTAAGCACGAAGTGAAGCCGCACCTGACCACGCGCCCGGAAGTCGAGAAGTATCTCCTGGAAAAAATGAAGGACGACAAAGACGCCAAGCGCATGGAGCGGTCTGAGATCGTGCTGAAGAAGTTCGGCCTGATCGATGCGGATTTCCATCTGCAGTCGTTTCTGGTGACCTTGCTGGACGAGCAGATTGCCGCGTACTACGACAGCAAGACGAAAACGGTAAATCTGCTCGATTGGATCGCGCCCGACACCCAGAAGCCGGTGCTGGCGCACGAGTTGACCCATGCTTTGCAGGACCAGCGGGTGAACCTGGACAAATGGCAGAACCAGACCAGCGACGATCTGTCGCACAGCTACGCTGAGGATCGCAAGCACGTTTCCACGGACGAGGCCGACACCGCGCGTGAAGCGGTTCTGGAAGGCCAGGCGATGGCCGTTTTTGTGGATTACAGCCTGGCGCCCGCGCATCAGAGCCTGCGAACCGCGCCGCAGCTAATCGAAAACCTGCTCGATAACATGACCGACGATGGCGATTCGCCGGTGCTTTCGCGCGCCCCCCTGCTTCTGCAGGAGTCGCTGCTGTTTCCCTACAAAGACGGCCTGAAATTCGAGGCAACTTTGATCGCCGACTCGAAAAGCCCGGTGGCCGCGTATGGCGCCGTGCTCGATCATCCGCCGGCCAGTAGCTACGAAATCATGAACCCGCACGTTTATGAGCAACAGGCGAAGGTTCCGCTGCTGACCATGCCCGACATTCACCCGGTTATCGACGCCGAGTACAACCCCTACGACATTGGCGTGATGGGCGAGCTGGACGTGCGCATCCTGGCGGAGCTGTTCGGCGGGAACGACAAGGCGACCCAGCTGACGCCGGCGTGGGACGGCGGTATCTACTATGCTGCGCAGAAGAAAAGCGCTCCCGACAAGAGCTCAACCTCCTCCGTCGCGCTGTTGTATCTCTCGCAGTGGAAGTCGGACGACGCAGCCGCGGCCTTCGTGAAAATGTATGCGGGCGAGCTGGACAAGAAATACACCCACGTCGTCCGCGACAACACCGCTGAAACCGGTCAGGACGAGCAGATCTATCAGACCAACGAGGGTCCGGTGTTGATCATCACCAGCGGCAAAGACGTCTTTGTCAGCGAGAGCTTCGACCTGCCCACCGCACGCAAGCTCGAGGTGCTGATGCTCGCTGCGCAGCAGCAGGGTCCCACGCAGATTGCCGTTGGCCGCGCTCCCGCCTCGGATCTGGCCGGGAGCGTGGTGAACTTCATGGCCCGTTGCGGCATGATGAAGGCGGCTCTGCCTCACCATTTATACTGATTCCTTGCGTTCATTCAGCGCCGCGAAGCACAGGGGCCGTCCGCTTCCTGTCGTATAGCGCGCCTTGCAGGGAGCCGTATTGCAACAGGCAGAGATCGGCATCATCGGAGGCAGCGGGCTGTATTCCATGCCCGGCCTTACCGGCGTTCATGAGGAGCGGGTCGCAACACCCTTCGGCGATCCGAGCGACGCTTTTATCCTCGGTGAGCTGGAAGGTCACAAGGTCGCTTTTCTCGCGCGCCATGGGCGAGGGCACCGGATCCTTCCCTCGGAGCTGAATTTCCGCGCCAACATTTATGCGCTCAGGAAGCTGGGCGTCGAGCGGATCATTTCCGTTTCCGCCGTTGGATCGCTGAAGGAAGAACACAAGCCTGGGGACTTCGTCATTCCCGATCAGTTCATCGATCGCACCTTTCATCGCGTCTCCACGTTTTTCGGCGACGGTGTGGTCGGCCACGTTGCTTTCGGCGATCCGGTCTGCGCCACGGTGGCCAAAACCATTGTCGACGCGTGCAGGAAGGAAGGCGTGCTGGCCAGACCGAGCGGCACCTACGTTTGTATGGAAGGCCCGCAGTTTTCCACGCGTGCCGAGTCGAATCTTTACCGCAGCTGGGGCGCCGACGTCATCGGCATGACCAATTTGCAGGAGGCCAAGCTGGCCCGCGAAGCGGAGATTTGCTACGCGACCGCGGCTATGGTGACCGACTACGATTGCTGGCGTCCGGGCCACGACGATGTGACCATGGACCAGATTGTCAAAGTCATGAACCAGAATGCAGCAAATGCCGCGCGCGTGGTGAGAGCGGCGGTGGCGGCGATGCCGAGCGAACGCAACTGCGCCTGCAAATCGGCGTTGCAATATGCCCTGCTCACCAGCCCCGATGCGATTTCGCCGGCAGCTCGGGAGAAGCTTGACCTGTTGGTCGGAAAATATCTGCAGAAAAAATAAAGAACACGGGGAAAATTGGCCGCATGGCAATTCTGGTTGTAGGCAGTGTCGCGTTCGACGCAGTGGAAACTCCTTCGGGCCGCCGGGATCGCTGTCTGGGCGGCGCGGCCACCTTTTTCGCGCTGGCCGCCAGCTACTTCACTGATGTCCGCATCATCGGCGTGGTCGGCGAAGACTTCGGCCCCGACGAAGAGCGCGTCTTCGAGCGCCGCAGGATCGATACGCGCGGCATCGAGCATGTTCCGGGCAAGAGCTTCTTCTGGAGCGGCTCCTACATGAAGAATCTAAACGAAGCGCAGACGCTAAACACGGAGCTGAACGTCTTCCAAAGCTTCTCCCCGAAGATTCCCGCCGAATATCAGGACACCGAATATCTGTTCCTCGCCAACATTGATCCGGTGTTGCAGGAAGACGTGCGCCGCAAAATGCCGAAGGTGAAGATGGTCTGCGGCGACACGATGAATTACTGGATCAAGGACCATGCCGAGAATCTTGCACGGGTCCTCAAGGGCCTCGACGTGCTGCTGATCAACGACACCGAAGTCCGCATGCTCGCGAAGGACAACAATCTGGTGCTGGCTGCGCGTAAGGTTCTCGACATGGGACCGAAGGCGTTGGTCGTCAAGCATGGCGAATACGGCGCGACCGCCTTCTTCTGCGAGCGTTCGTTTGCAGGGGAAAAAGGATCCATCACCATCCCATTCCGTGCGCCTGCTTTGCCCCTGTCCGAGGTCGTCGATCCGACAGGCGCAGGCGATTCCTTTGCCGGCGGGTTCTTCGGATACATCGCTTCGCAGCCCACGCTCACGCCCGCCGTCTTTCGCCGCGCCATGTTCTACGGCAGCGTCATGGGATCGTTTGCTGTGGAGCGCTTCGGAACCGAGCGCCTGCAGCAACTCGACCCAAAGGAAATCGAGGAACGCTTTGCGCTCTTCCGCCAGCTCTCGCACCTCGAGTAAGCCGCCCCGCCCCGGTGCCGGCAGGGACGCGGGCGAGGGTGCGGATTCCGGCCAGCTCGCACGCCGCTCCCTCCATCACGAGACCACCTTCGCCGGCATGGTGGCCGCCCTCTTCTCGGTGCTGGCCTTCGGCTATTGCTTTCCGCGCAACATGCTCTTGCTCTACGGCGATGCAGTCGCGCACCTGGGCATCGCTCGCCGTCTGATCGACTCCCTCAATCCCGGCATTCGCCAGATCGGGTCGGTCTGGCTGCCCTTTCCGCACCTCCTGATGATGCCCTTCGCGGCGCACATGGCGTGGTGGCAGAACGGCATTGCCGGCGCCATTCCGTCGATGGCCTGCTACATCCTCAGCGTCGCCGGTTTGTGGCGTCTCTCCCGGTATTGGCTCCGGCCCGCGGGGGCGGTGGTCGCCACGCTGTTCTTCGCGCTTAATCCTGGCCTTCTTTATATGCAAACCACGGCCATGAACGAGCCCGTCTTCCTGTGCCAAATGATCTGGTCGGCACTGTTCCTCATGGCGTATCTGTGCGGCATGGGGGAAGGGAACCAGCGCCTCGCCGGCCGGGCCATCGTAGGCTGCGGGGTCGTCCTCGTCACCGCCATCTACACGCGGTACGACGGCTGGATCTTCGCCTGCATTGTCTGGCTCATTGCAATGCGTGCCCTTTGGAGACACCGCGCCTGGAAATCGCCTGCCGGTAGCGCCTTCGTGCTTTTCACCGCAATGCTCATCACCGCGCCGGTGCTGTGGTTTGCCTGGAACGCGCGCCAGTATGGCGACTGGCTCGACTTCATGCGCGGCCCGTACTCGGCCAAAGCCATCGATGCCCGCACCTCCACGCCGGGCGCGCCGCACTATCCGGGCTGGCACAGCTTCCGGGTCGCGGCCCTGTATTACATCAAATCGGCAGAACTGGGCGCGGTTCCGTCCTGGTGTGGGAACCGGCTGCTGTTCCTTACGGTCACCGGCTCCATCGCCGCTCTCGTGCAATGGCGCAAGCGGTGCCTCGCACCGTTGTTTCTGTTCTGGATGCCGCTGCCCTTCTACGCATATTCAGTCGCGTGGGGGTCCGTCCCCATCTTCATTCCGCTGTGGTGGCCGCACTCCTGGTACAACACGCGCTACGGCATGGAAATGCTGCCCATCTTTGGCCTTTCCCTCGGTTTTCTTGTTGCATGGCTGATGGGTTTGGCGGAAAAGCGCTGGCCGCGGCCCGCGCAGCTTATTTTGCTCGCTGCCATGGTGATGATCCTGGTCGGTTGCTCGCTCCTGATGCGTTCCACGCCACTGGTGCTGGCCGAGGCCATCGCTAATTCGCGCACCCGCGTTCCCTTTGAGGCGGCCTACGCGCGCGCCCTCGAGCAGCTTCCGCCACAGGGGGAGATCCTGGTCTGGACCTCGGATCACATCGGTGCTTTCGAGCGCGCGGGCATCCCCTTGCGCCGCACCATCAACGAGTCGGATTACTACCAATGGAAGCCTGCGCTCGAGCATCCCGCGCAGTCGGCGGCTTTCGTCATCGCCGCTGACCACGATGCTGTGACACGGGCGGTCGAAGCGCACCCGCAGGGGCTGACGCTGCTCAACATTGTGTGCTCCACTGGTCAACCTTGCGTGCGCTTTTACCGTTCAAACCTGTCCCCGCCCGGTGATAGGATCAGCGGCAAGTGATCCTCGCTACTGACAGCAACGGCCATATGCTGGCCTACAGCCAGTGGGAGCAGTGGCTGCTCACCGGCGGCGCGGTCGGCCGCCTGCTGCTGGCCGCGGCGCTGGGTTGTGCCATCGGCATCGACCGTGAGTATCACCACCGTCCCTCGGGCGTGCGCACTAACGTGCTCATCTGTTTCGGCGCGGCCATGTTTACGTTTCTCTCCGTCATCATCGCCGGCGAAGGCAGCACGAATCGCGGACAAATCGCTTCGAACATCGTTCAGGGTATCGGCTTCCTGGGCGCGGGTCTGATCCTGCACAATCGCGATCGTGTCAGCGGCCTCACCAGCGCCGCCACGGTCTGGGCGGTCGCGTCCATCGGCATGGCCTGTGGCGCCGGGCTCTACTTTCCAGCGATCTTTGCCACCGTCGTGGTGATCGCCGTTTTGGAACTGATTCGGCTGCTCGAATACAACGTCAATCTCAAGCTCTACGACATGACCTACGAGGTGCGTGGCCTTGATGCGGAAAAAATGACCCTCGCTGTCCTCGAGGTCATGGATCGCGAAAATCGCCCGTTGGAGGATCTTGAGAATCGCCCCGTGGGCACCGTGCAGCGCCTCTTCTTTTCGCTGGCGGCGAATCAACGGATGCACCGCCGCTTGCTCGCCGAGCTGAAAGCCGCCACCGTCTTCGATAACGTGAATTCCTTTCGCGATCCGGAGGACGAATGATGCGCTTTGCCAAAGCGCACGCCTGCGGCAACGACTTCCTCATCGTTCAGGGGGCCTGCGATCCCGAACTGGCGAAGAAGCTTTGCGAACGGCACACCGGCATCGGCGCGGATGGCGTGGAGTTTTTCGAGCCCACCGGCGAGCGCATGGGCCGCATTCGTCTCGCTAACGCGGACGGATCCATCGCGGAGATTTCCGGCAACGGGACGCGCTGCGTCGCCGCCTGGATGGCCCATCGACAGACAATCGCGCCGGGTGACATGATCACGCTGGAGACCGATGCTGGCCCTCGCGTCTGCACCATTGTCAGCGCGAGCGGAGCGAGTTTTCAGATTGCCGCCGGTATGGGAGTGCCGCAGGTCGCTCAGGCTCAGGTGACGCTGGCGGACAAAACCCTCGTCCATGGTGTCGAGGTTTCCATGGGGAATCCGCACTTCGTTGTCGTAGTACACGATGAGAATTTTCGCGCACACGGACGCGGCTGGCAGGAGCTGGGCCGCGAGATTTGTTTTCATAAGCAGTTCCCGCGGCAGATCAACGTCATCTTCGTGCGGATGATTCGCGCCGACGACGTTGAGATTCGCATCTTCGAGCGGGGTGTTGGGCCAACGAGCTCTTCCGGGACCGGGACCTGCGCCTCCGCAGCCGCTGTCATTGCGTATTGCGGCGGCAAGTCTCCGCTCATCGTACACGCGCCCGGCGGCTCGCAGCGCGTGGAGTGGGCCGGCCTCGGCGCGGAGATGACTCTGACCGGACCAGCCGCATTCATCGCAGAAGGCGAGGCCTTTCTTGGCTGACATCATTCTGAAACCGCTTCCCGCCTGGCCCGGCGCTCGCATCGCCGTTGTTTCCCCCGCCAGCAACGCCCGCACCGATCGCATCACCCGCGGCCTCGAAGTACTCTGGTCCCTCGGTTACGATGCCGTCGCGTCCGAGCACGCCCTCGGCAAGCATCCGCCGTACTTTTCCGGGACGCCGCAGGAGCGCCTGGACGACCTGCATAAGGCCTTTGCTGATCCTGAAACCCGCGCCATCATTTGTACCCGTGGCGGTTACGGATCCAACTACCTGCTTGAGGGCTTGGATCTCAGCCTGATCCGCAAGCATCCCAAGCCATTCTTCGCTTACAGTGACATGACCGCTCTGCAGACCTGGCTGCTCGATCAGATTGGCCTCGTGTCTTTTCACG
>JBAVUB010000718.1:0-3694 GCA_049696575.1 Acidobacteriaceae bacterium
TCCTCGCGCCGCGCACCCATCGCCAGACGCACGCCAATCTCCCGGCGCCGCTCCTCCACCAGGTTCGCCATCACGCCGTAGATCCCGATCGCCGCCAGCAGCAGCGCGATCGCCGCATCCACGCCCAGCATCCCCGCCGCATACATCAGTCCCGTCGTCTGCTCGTGAATGTCCTGCTCATACGTCTCCATCGAATCCAGCGGGATCGTTGGATCGATGGCTGCCAGCGTCTTCCGCACCGCGGGCGCGAGCCCCAGCGCGTTTCCGTCCGTCAGGATCGCGTACTCCGCGCCCGTCGGCGGCGACTGCAGCGCATCCGTGTACATCGCCGGCTGCGGCGTCTGGTCCACCCACTGGTAGGCCGCATCATCGCTCACGCCCACAATCCTCATCCACGGCTCGTGGCTGTCGCTCGATGCGTTCATCTGGATGCGATGCCCCAGCGGATCCTCCCCCGGAAAATAACGCTCCGCGAATTTACGGCTCACCACCACCACCGGATCCGTCGTCAGCCCGTCGCTGGCGCTGAAGCCGCGCCCGGCCAGCAGCCCGACGCGAAGCGCCGCAAAGTAATTCGGACTCACCGCGACTCGCACCGCGCTGTCGAACTTCCCCGGTGGCAGCGTCCGGTTCTCGATCCGGAAATCATCCACCCATCCGCCATCGCCATAGGGCATCATCGTGGTCGTCGCCGCCTGCTTCACGCCTGGCAGTGCCTGCAGCTTTTCCAGACTTGCCTGGTACCACGCCGCCTGCTTCACCGCCTCCCCGTAGCGCGTGGCCGGCAGGGCCACATGGAACGTCAGCACCTGCTTCGGCCGATAGACATTCGCAAACTGCAGCGTTGACCACATGCCCTTGCACATCAGCGCCGATCCGATCACCAGCGCTACCGCCAGCGCAATCTGCGCCGTCGCAAAGAAATTTCTCAGCCTGTGGCTCTTGCTTCCGCCCGTCTCGGTGCGCGATCCCGACTTGAGCTGCTCCAGCAGGTTGATGCGCATCGCTTCCAGTGCCGGCGCCATCCCTGACACGATTCCCGCCGCGATCGCCAGCCCCAGCGAAAATGCCAGCGCGCGTCCGTTCAGATGGATCGTGTACCACCCCGCCACCCAGCGCGCCACCCGCTCTGGCATATAGCTTTGGATCAGATGCAGATCCAGCCACGCCAGCAACAGTCCGCCCGCAGCCCCCGCGATCGCCAGCACCAGATTCTCCATCAGCAGTTGGCGCAGCAAAAGCCGGCGCGGCGCCCCCAGCGCCGTCCGCATCGCAATCTCCGGCCGCCGCGCAATCCCCCGCGCGAACTGCAGATTCGCCACATTCGCGCACACAATCAGCAGCACGAACAGCGTCGCGCCCAGCATCAGCCGCGTGTAAAGCGGCGTCAGCTCCCCGCTGATGTTATCCAGCAGCGGAACCACCTGCACCGACCACCCCAGGTTCGTCGCCGGATACATCTTCGCCAAACGCGCCGCGATTTCGTGCAGTTCCGCGTCCGCCTCCGCTGCCGTCACGCCCGGCCGCAGTCTTCCCACCACCATGTACTCGTGATCGGTGCGAGCATTCAGCTGCGCCGGCGTTGGCGCCCACGGCAGGTAAAGATCGATCGACGGTGGATAGACCAGCCCCTTCGGCATCACTCCGATAATCGAGTATTCCCGATCGTCCAGTTCGATCTTCCGCCCCACCACCGCGGGATCGGACGCAAACTGCGACTGCCAGAAGCCATAACTCAGCACCGCTTCGCCATCGCGTCCCGGCTGGCATTCATCCGCGCTAAACACCCGCCCCATGAACGCAGGCATCCGCAGCACGTCCCAAAAATCAGCCGAGGACCGCGACGTCTCCACATGCGCCGCTTCGCCCGCGCCGGTCAGGCTCATCGAATAGCGCTTGAAAGCCGCAAGGCTCTCAAACGAGTGATTCTGCCGCTTCCAGTCCTCGTAATTCGCCGCGGATACCCACTCGTACTGGTACTTTCCCCGTCCCCGGTCTTCGGCCACCGTCATCACACGATGCAAATCCGGCACCGCCAGCGGACGCAGCACAATCGCATCCATCACGCTGAATGTCGCCGCGTTCACCCCAATTCCGATCGCCAGCGTCAGCAACGCCGTCAGCGTAAATCCCGGCGACTTCCGCAACTGCCTCAGCGCATATTTCAAATCCCCAAGCATCGTTCTCACACTTTCCAGGTACTTCGTTTCTCGTGACTCGCTTTTGGTTCTCGCTTTTCGCTATTCGCTTCTCGCTAAACGCCCGTCGCTAAAAGTCTCTCCCTGCCGTCTTCTCGTTTTTCGCTCGCCTTCCACTCGCTATTCCCTATTCCCTATTCCCTACTCCCTGTCTATTCCATCCTCAGCGTCTTAATCGGATCCACACTCGCCGCCCGTCGCGCCGGAATCCACGCCGCCACCACCGCCAGCAGCGTCATCATCAGCGGCACCGCGCCAAACGTCACCGGATCGACCGCCTTTACACCGAACAGGAATCCGCGCATCAGCTGTGCCACCAGCGCTGCGGTCGTCAGCCCCACCGCGCAGCCGCCCAGCGCCAGCAGCAGGCTCTGCCGCACCACGCCGCTCACAATCTGCCACCGTTGCGCGCCCAGCGCCAGCCTAATCCCGATCTCCCGCGTCCGCCAGCTCACGATGTACGCGATCAAACTGTAAACGCCCACGCCGCCAATCACCACCGCCAGCCCACCAAAGGTGAGCAACAAAATAGTCAGCGACCGCGACGCCGATTCCGATAGCGCCACCACCTCGTTCAGCGTTCGCACCCGCGTCACCGGAACCTGCGCATCCACCTCCGCCACCGCCTGCCTCAGCTCCCCAGCCGCTTGCTGCGTGCTCTCGTGCGTGCGCAGCAGCACGTACATCACGGGGGACTCATTGCGCGGTGACACAGGCAGATAGACTTCATCTCCGTAATCGCCCGTCAGGTTCCCTTCATGGGTGTTGCTCACGACCCCTACTACGGTTACAGCGGCATTTGCGTTCCATACCGCCGGCTGCGCCTCGTCGCTCACATCCAGCAAATGCCGTCCCAGCGGATCGTCCTTCGGCCACAGCCGCTTCGCCATCTGCTCGTCGATCACCACCGCCCGGCTCGCTCCCGATGCGTCCTGCTCCTCGAGCATCCGCCCTTTCACCAGGCTCATGCCCAGCGTCGCAAAATATCCCGGCGACACGATTCTCCCCGTCGCCATCAGCGCTCCCTGCCGCGCCTCGCGTGGATGTCCCTCCGCGTCGTACACATAATTGTTTTGCCGTCCGTTCAGCGGCAACGCATTGGTGAGTGCCACGCCCTCCGCGCCCGGCAAGGCGCGCAGCCGGTCCAGCAGCGTGCTGAAGAATTGCTGGCAGCGCCCCGCCTGCCCACCACTCGACGAGTTCTCCAGCCAGGTCGGGCACGCGTTCGTATCCATCGACACTTCCGCCGTCACCATGCGATCCGTTCTGAACCCCGGATTCACCTCCGACAAACTCCACAGGCTGCGCAGCATCAGTCCCGCCGCCGTAATGATCACCACCGACAGCGCGATCTGCCCCATCACCAGCAGCATCGACACGCGGAACTGCCCTGCCTTACCCGCCATGCTGCGGCCCCCGGAGTGCAGAGACTCGCGCAGGTTCGGCGAGGCCATGCGCAGCGCCGGAATCAACCCGAACAAAACCCCCGTCACCAC
>JBAVUB010000719.1:0-7322 GCA_049696575.1 Acidobacteriaceae bacterium
CCCGTCCTGATCGTCGAGATTCTCTCGCCCAACGATACGTACTCCGACCTGGAAGAGCGTGTCGCCGACTATCGCACGATGGGTGTAGAGGCGATCTGTGCGATCGATCCGAAGACCCGAAGCGGGCGCATGTGCATCGGCGATGACTGGAAATCCGCGCGACGGCTCGAAGTGCCGGGCACGCCCATCTTTGTCGAGCTCGATGAGCTGTTCTCCTTTCTGGATCGACCGCGGCCGTAGGTCTTCGCTGACCGCCACAGCCGCAAGTTGAACGGTGACGGAGCGGACCGACTCTGGCAAACTAGACAAATCGTTTCGTTCCCCAACAGCAATCTGAATCGGGAGGCACCCCGTGATCCAGGTGGAAAACCTGACCAAAACGTTCGACCAGTTCACCGCCGTCAAAGACATTACCTTTCAAGTGGATGCAGGGGAGATCTTCGCCTTCCTCGGCCCCAACGGTGCCGGAAAAACCACCACCATCAAGATGCTCACCACGCTCCTGCGCCCCACCGCCGGCCACATCCATCTCGATGGCTTCGACCCGTGGGTGCGGCAGCGCGAAGCTCGCCAGCGCTTCGGCATCGTCTTCCAGGACCCCAGCCTCGACGGCGAGCAGACCGCGTACGAAAACATGGAACTGTATGGCGTTCTCTACCACATTCCGCACCGCGTGCGCGTCGAACGCATCGAGCAGCTCCTGCGCCAGTTCGAGCTCTGGGAGCGCCGCAAGGATTACGTGAAGACCTTCTCCGGCGGCATGAAGCGGCGGCTGGAGATCGCGCGAGGCTTTCTGCATACGCCGAAGATTCTCTTTCTTGACGAGCCCACCCTCGGCCTCGATCCGCAGAGCCGCAATCAGCTCTGGACCCACGTCAAGGCCCTCAACGAAAAAGAGAACACGACCGTCTTCCTGACCACGCACTATATGGACGAGGCGGATCGCGTCGCGCACCGCATCGCGGTCATGGATCACGGCGCCATCGTCGCCATCGGCACCTCAGCCGAGCTGAAGGCTCGCACCAACACTGACTCGCTGGAAAACGCGTTTCTCGCGCTCACCGGCACTTCGCTGCGCGACGAAGCCGCAAGTTCCACCGACGCAATGCGCCGCTTTGCGCAGATGTGGCAGAAAAGGTAAGGAGAAAAGATGGGCGCGATTTACATCATGTGGCTGCGCGAGGTGAAGCGCTACTTCCGCTCCAAGGCGCAGATCATCGTCTCCCTGGGCCAGCCGACGCTCTACCTGTTGGCGCTGGGCTTCGGCTTCGGCCCCGTCTTCGCGAAAGCCGGAGCCGGCAACTATCTGCAGTTCATGGCCCCGGGCGTCATCGGCATGACCGTGCTGTTCAGCTCCATTTTTTCCGGCATGGCCATGCTCTGGGATCGCCAGTTCGGCTTCCTCAAAGAAACCCTGGTGGCTCCGGTGCCGCGCCTGCACATCATTCTGGGCCGCACCCTGGGCGGCGCGACGGTGGCCAGTCTGCAGGGACTGCTGATGCTCATCGTGTGCCTCATCGCCGGCTTTCGCCCGGTGCACGCGCATGCCGCTGGAACCCCCGCCAGCCACAACTGGCTCGCTTTACCCATTGCGCTGATCTTCGTCGCGATGATCGCCATTGTCTTCGCCGCGCTGGGCTCGTCGCTGGGTTCGACGATCAAAGACATGCAGGGTTTCCAGATGCTGATGAACTTTCTGGTGCTGCCGATTTTCTTTCTCTCCGGCGCGCTGTATCCGCTCAAAAACCTTCCCCGGGTGCTCTCGTGGATCACACACGCGGATCCGCTGACGTACGGCATCGACGGACTGCGCGGCGTGCTGATCGGCGCCTGGCAGTACAGCTATGGCTGGCAGTTCAACTTCATCCTGGATCTTTGCCTGCTTGCGGGCCTCGCCGCAATCTTTCTCACCACCAGCGCATGGCTATTTTCACGGATCGAGGTATAACGGACCGCATGAAAACGCTCGATCGCATTTTTGCCTGCCTTCTTGCCCTCGGCGGGATCGGACACGGCCTCGGCTCGTACGCCGCATATCACGTCGAACCAATGACCCTGCTCTGGGCGCTCTCGGCCTCGTTCGCCGGCGAGTTGCTGGCCGCGGTGAACCTGCTGCGCACCTGCCGCCCAGGCGATCACGCTCTTGCCTGGATCAGCTTCGCCGGCTGCCTGGTGTGGATCGGCTTCGTGCTGTGCTTCGGTCACCTGATCCACAGCTTCCTGGACTTCCGCTTCCTCATCAACTTCATCGTCACCGCCGTCCTTGCCATCTTCAGCGTGCGATCCGCGCTCCGCACTGCGTAGCCAATTTTTCTCGGCGCAAGTCCCTGGTTGTTTTACCCAAACGAGGTATAACGATGCAGGTTCCGCAGGGGCACGTGCAACCCCCCGCCCCATTCCTGCTTCTGGTAACGTGATAGTCAGGAAATGATTAGTCTCATTACCGCGTTACTTTTCTTCCAGGATACGAACCCGATCGCTCCGCCTCCCGTGGACAACGGCAGCGCGGTCGTGGAGATGCTCCGGAACAGCGGAGCGATCGCGATGACGGTGCTCGCGGTCCTGCTGATCGCAAGCCTCTTCTCCTGGGCCATCATTCTCGCCAAGTGGGCCAGCTTCCGCCGCGCCCGCACCCAAAGCCGCCGCTTCCTGCGCTCCTTCCGCAAGGCCAACCGCCTGCAGGAAATTGCAGCCGTCAGCGAGCAGTTCAAGCCCAGCCCGCTGGTCAACGTCTTCGACGAAGTCTATGAAACCTATCGCCGGCAGACCGGCGGCTTCGGCCCTCCGCGCAACATCACGGCGCTGGAGCGCGCGGCCCAGACCGCGGCCAGCGAATCGCTCACGGCCATGGAGCAGCGGCTCACATGGCTGGCCAGCATCGGGGCCATCTCGCCCTTCATCGGTCTCTTCGGCACCATCATGGGCATCGTCGATGCCTTCCACGGACTCGGCACAGAAGGCACCGCAGCGCTGCGCGCCGTTGCGCCGGGTGTATCCGAGGCGCTGATCACCACCGCGGCCGGGCTGCTGGTCGCTATCCCCGCCGTCATCGCCTACAACCAGTTCACCGCGCGCTGTCGCGACTTTGCCGCGCGCATGGACGACTTCGCCCGCGAGCTCCTCAACAGCATGGAAGAAGCCGCGCTCAAGCCCGATCAGGATGCGCTGGAGACCTCCCGTGGCCTTCACAAGTAGAACCGGTCACACCCAGACCGCGCTGGCAGAGATCAACATCACGCCGCTGGTCGACGTGGTGCTCGTGTTGCTCGTCATCTTCATGCTCACCGCGCCCGTGCTGCAATCCGGCATTCAGGTCAACGTGCCCAAAACGAAAACGGTGCGCGAGATCACCGAGCAGCGGACGGTGCTCACCATCGACAAGGATCAGCAGGTCTTCCTCAACGACAAAATGATCAACCTCAGCGACCTGCCCAACATCCTGCGCGCGCAGAACACCGACCCCACCCACGAGGTGATCTACCTGCGCTCGGATGAGAAGGTCCCCTTCGGCGCCTTCGCCACGCTGATGGATGCGGTGAAGCAAGCGGGTATCACCAACGTGAGCATCGTCACCCAGCCCGCCGAGAACCCGGCGCCGAAGAAGTAGCGCGGCTCGTCACAAACTGGATCGAGAATCCTGCCCTCTCGAATACATTCGAAAGCATGGAAGCCTCCGGACAAACACGCCCCTTTGGACTCGTCGCAGGTCTCGGGATGGGCGCGGGAATCTTTTATTACAAGGCTCTGGTCGATGCGTGTCTGGCTCGCGGCCTGACGCTCCGCCTTCTCATGGTTCACGCCGATGTGGGTTATGTCATCTCGCGGGCCGCTGCTCGCGCAACCCAGGAGCTCGCCGAATACCTCGCGAGCCTGCTGCAACAACTGGTTGATGGAGGCGCCGAGATTGCTGCGATCCCCGCGTTTACCCCGATGGTCTGCGCTGCGGAACTCGCGCCAATCTCTCCCTTGCCCCTGATCAGCCTGCTCGACGCGATTACGGCCGAGATCGAGCGTCGACGGTTCCATCGCGTCGCCCTGTTCGGAGGGCGCGTAACCATAGAGACCCGGATGTTCGGATGCCTGGGCGCGACCGAAGTGATCCTGCCGGCGCCGGAAGAGATGGACACCATCGCCGCCATCTACACTCGCGTCGTTGAAGCGGGGCGCGCCTCCGACGAGGACTTCAGCCGGCTCCGCAGTCTTGCGCACACGCTCATCGAACGCGAACGGCTCGACGGCATCGTCCTGGCCGGGACGGATCTCGCCTTCGTCTTCAATCCCGGCAACACCGATTTTCCCCTCATCGATGGGGCACGAGTCCACATCGACACCATCCTGCAGGAAATTGGGCCGACTGGCTCTTAGGCCCCTGCCGCGGAAAAGTCAGTCTCCCTTGGTAATCATATGCAGGTAGTCGTACCAGAACTGCACGCCCTTGTAGAACGATGTCTCCGGCAGCCGCTCGTCTTTGCCGTGCGCCCGAACATCGCTCACCTCCAGCTCAATCGCCGACCAGTTATACGTCGGGATCCCCGCAGCGTTGGTGAAAACGCTGTCCGAGGCCCCGGTCGCCATGTCCGGGATCACCGGCGTTCCCGGCCAATAAATGGCAACCTCTTTCTCGAGAGGCTTCATCACCTCCGGCTGCAGCGCCACTGGCGGCGGTCCCTTGGAGTCCGGCGCGCCGCTGTGAATGCCTCCGCCGTTGTCCACATATTTCACGGCAACCTTCGGATCGTCGAACACGCGGATCAGATCCTGCCGCACTTCCTCCCGCGAGTGCCCCGGCAGGATGCGGCAATTCACATTAGCCTGCGCCATCTGCGGCAGCGCGTTGTTGGCGTGGCCGGCTTGCAAACGCGTAGCCACGCAGGTGGTGTGAATCACCGAGTTCCACTCCGGCGAACCGGAGAGCCGTGCGATCGCGGCCGCATCCGACTTTGCCAGCATCGCCCTGATATCCGCGGCGGTCTGCGCGGATTCAAGAGTCGCCAGCTTTTCGAAATAGGCGCGCGTGATGGCGTTCAGCTCGAAGGGAAACTGATACTTCTGCAGCCGCCCCAGCGCGTCGGCGAGGTGGTAGATCGCGTTGTCCGGCACCGGCAGGGAGCTGTGCCCGCCGGGATTCGTAACCGTGAGCTGATAGTCCGCATACAGCTTCTCGCTCGCGTCCACATCGGCGGAGATAGCTTTGCCATTTTGCAGATCGACGCCACCTCCATCGGGATTGAACGCGAACTCCGCCTTCATCAGCTCCGGATGATTCGTCAGGAGCCAGTCGACGCCGTTCGATTGCCCGCCTTCCTCGTCCGCCGTGAGCGCGAGGATGAGGTCGCGGTCAGGCTTGAAACCTTCTTTGTAAAACCGAAGGAACGTGGTGACGAGGATCGCATCCGCATCTTTCATGTCCTGCGTGCCGCGCCCGTAGTAGAAGCCGTCCTTCTCGATGAACTGGAACGGATCGGTGGTCCAGTCTTCGCGCCGCGCTTCGACAACGTCCTCGTGTCCGATGAACAGAATCGGCGGATGCGCGCCGGTTCCACGATAGCGGACGACCAGGTTCTCTTTGCGATCATTCGGTCCGCCCACGAAAATATCGCTCGCGGGAAAACCGGCGTCGAGAAAGCGCTGCTGCATGGCTTTCGACACGGCCGTCACGCTGCCCACCGAATCGGTGGAGTTGATTTCGATGATCTGGTGGAAAATGCTGAGCGCCAGCTCTTTGGTGGCGGCATCGGGCGGGGTCCACGCCGGCGCGCTCTGCGCCAGGCCGGTCGATGCGGCGACGGTTGCGAAAACAATCAGGCTTGCGATGCGGTTTCGCACGAGGTTTGGCTCCTGTTTTGGTGAAGAGCCAAGGTAACAGATTGCCCCGGAGACCGCTCTGCGATGTCCCGTCGCCCTGGCACGGAAATCGCCGATTGCGTAATCTGTTCGCTGGATGCAGCGAGGTGTTGGATGGATTGCAACGGATGGGCGCGCGCAGCGAGGTGGACGATCATGTTAGGCGCAATGTTGACCACGACCGCGCTGGCGCAACCTGCGGCGGTGCCTCACTCTCAGTTTGTGAACACGCTCATGCCCCAGCCGGCACAGCTTACCGTGAGCAGCGGCGGGCTGGACATTTCGCACGGCGTTGGCATCGGCGCTGACAAGTTCCACGACGATCGCCTCGACAACGCCATCAGCTGGTTTCGCGAGCGGCTGCAGGTGCAAACAGGAACAATGATGCAGGCGGGGGCCGCATCGGTCGTCATTTCCGTCGATGGTCCCGGACAGGCTGTTCAGGGACTGGATGAAGACGAGAGCTACACGCTCGATGTCACCGCCCAGGGCGCGCATCTGCACGCGGCCACCGACGTGGGCGGGATGCGTGGCCTCGAAACCCTGCTGCAGCTCGTCCAGTCCGACGGCGGCGGATTCTGGCTGCCTCTCGTTTCCATTCAGGATGCCCCACGCTTCCGCTGGCGCGGGCTCATGATCGATTGCTCACGGCATTTTGAGCCCGTCGGCGTCATCGAGCGCACCCTCGACGGCATGGCCGCCGTCAAGATGAATGTCTTCCACTGGCACCTCAGCGACGATCAGGGCTTCCGCATCGAAAGCAAAATCTATCCGAAGCTCACCGCAATGGGCTCCGATGGCCAGTTCTACACCCAGGAGCAAGCGAAGGAAGTCGTCTCCTACGCGGCCGGACTTGGCATCCGCGTGGTGCCGGAGTTCGACATGCCGGGTCACAGCACTTCGTGGGCGGTCGGCTACCCTGATCTGGCGAGCGGGCCAGGACCCTTCACCATCGAGCGCCGCTTCGGCGTCTTCGATGTGGTGATGGACCCAACCCGCGAATCCACCTACACCTTCCTCGACAAATTCGTCGGCGAAATGGCGGATATCTTCCCCGATGCCTACATGCACATCGGCGGCGACGAGAACAACGGCGCCGAATGGAAGCGGAATCCCCGCATTCAGGCGTTCATGCACGACCACAATCTGAAGGACACCGCTGCCCTCCAGGCATATTTCAACCAGAAACTGTTACCAATTCTGACAAAGCACGGCAAGAAGATGATCGGCTGGGACGAGGTGCTCACCCCCGATCTGCCGAAGGACGTCGTGGTGCAGTCCTGGCGCGGCGTTGACTCCCTCGCCGCCGGAGCGAAGCAGGGTTACGCCGGAATTCTTTCCGCAGGCTACTACCTCGACCACATGCAACCCGCGTCGGCCCACTACAGCGTCGATCCTGTGCCTGCCAACAGCGATCTGACCCCGGAGCAGGCGGCGCGCATTCTGGGCGGCGAGGCCTGCAGCTGGGGCGAATACGT
>JBAVUB010000720.1:0-1954 GCA_049696575.1 Acidobacteriaceae bacterium
ATGCAAGGAGGTGAGGCCCTTGGATGAGAAATCATCCTGGATGCGAGTGATCATCACGATCGCCGTGGATTGGCGGCTCGTGCTGGCCCTCGTAATTCTGGCGCTTCTGCTACTGCTGAAGTAGCGCAACCTGCCGGGAGGGGTGCATCCTCCTGGCAGCAACCTCAGCAACTTTATCTTAGCAGATCGGCAAATCGACGCTGAGATGGGCGCTGCTCTAATCCGCGGCCGCCTCCACCTTCCCAGCGTGAAACAGCGCCACCTGTTCCGCGCTCGGAGGCCGTGTGACCAAACTCACCACCACCAACCCCAGCACCGCCGCCAGCAGGGCAGGGAAGATCGCGTCCCGCTCGGCCACCACTGCAGGCAGATGGTTGTGCACGAAGCCCGTGTCCCAGAACACCGTCACAAACGTGCCCAGGCCGATCGCGGTCACCGCTCCCGCTGCATTCGCACGCTTCGAATAAAACGCTGCCAGAATCACCGGCGTCAGCGCCGCCGAGTAAATCGTGTACGCGTACAGCGCCTGCTTCAGCACCGAGCCCGTGTGCATTGCCTGATACAGCCCCCAGAACCCGAGCAGCACCACCATCAGCCGCGAAACGAGCAGCACCCGCTTGTTGGAGGCCTGCGGCGCGATGTAGCGCGTGAATACATCGTTCACCAGGTTAGTCGCCGGCGAGAACAGAAAATTGTTCGCCGTCGACATGATCTTTGCGAACACCGCGCCCATCAGCAGCGCACCCAGCCACGCCGGTACTCCGTGGAGCGCTGTGTAAGCGATAATTTCGCGCGGATGCTGCGAGACTTCGCCGGTAGGGAACAGCGCCGAGCCCACCACTGCGATGGCGACAATCACCGTCTCTAAAATGACGGTCCCGATAATCCACCCCACGACCGCGACTCGCGCATCGTGCTCCGATTTTGCCGAGAAAAACTTCTGATACATCGCCTGGTTTCCCAGCATCAGCAGCATGGTGGGCAACAGCAACTCGAAACCCTGCGCCAGCGACAAATCCCCCAGCACCTCAAAGTGCGTCGCCGGCAGCGCGTGGGTCACCCCGCTCCATCCGCCCGCAGAGTGGATGAGGAACGGCAGCGCGACGATCATCGTCGCGGTCGCCAGCACTCCGATGAACACGTCCATGTACGCGACGGACGACATGCCCGCGATCGCCGTGAACACAATCACGAACGCCGTCATGATGTACTTGCCCAGATCGGGAGTGATCACGGTGGGAAAAATCAGGTGCAGGATATCGCCGCCGCCGATGAGTTGATAACTCAGGATCGCCGTATACGCGAACAGCACTGCAATCACGCCCAGCACCCGCGCGGTCTGGCTGTAGCGCGCCTCGAGCAGATCGGGAATCGTGAATTGCGCAAAATGGCGGGCGCGCGGCGCGATGAAATAGATCAGCAGCAGCCCGACCCACCCTCCGCCCGCGAGCCACAGCGCGGCGAAGCCATGCCGGTAGGCGTTCTCCGCCCCGGCCAGCAGCGAGCCGGACCCGATCCACGACGACAGCAAGGTGAATATGAGCACGAAGGCGGGCAGCGTCCGCCCCGCCACCAGGTAGTCCGCTTTCGTCTTCACGCTTCCCAGGCGCGTGAGCGAAACCACCAGCAGCGTAAGGACAATTGCGCCGAGAACGACGGCATACAGAATGGACATAGGTTGAGTTGGGTAAAACAGGTGCTACGAGTGTACGGGAGCGCCGCGCGCTTGTCAGGAATCCGGCACCGTCACAACCGCGTTGCTACGCCGGCTTCTTCGGCGCATGATTTGCAGCCGCGGTCTTCGTCGTTGCTTTTCCCCCAGTCTTCGCCCCGTGATGCCGCCTGCGGCCGTAACGCAAGCCCGAGAGGCGCGCAGGCTCGGAAACATACAGGCTGTGCCCGGGCACCAGCGCGCTCCCGCGCAGGTTATTCCACCGCCGGAGCTGCGCCACGG
>JBAVUB010000721.1:0-2363 GCA_049696575.1 Acidobacteriaceae bacterium
CGGCCGTGCTGCTGGGCGCAGCGCAGGGGCGAGATACAGATGCTCCGGGCGCGCTGTTGGACCACCTGAATAACGTGCTGACGAAGATGCGACTGGGAGGATTTGCAACCTGCCTGTGTGCGGAACTCTCAGCTACGGGGACTCTCACGCTGGCGAACGCAGGACACCTGCCGCCGTATCGCAACGGCGAAGAGATGAACCTGGACCCCGGGCTGCCGCTTGGGGTCAAGATGGATGCGACCTACAGCGAGGCAGAGGTTCTTCTTTCCCCTGGAGATTCACTGACGTTTATTTCCGATGGTGTGGTGGAGGCTCACAAGGGATCGGCGGAACTGTTTGGATTCGACCGGGCGGCAGCGATCTCCCATCAGACTGTTGAGGAAATCGCGTCCGCCGCGCAATCGTTTGGACAGGAAGACGACATTACGGTACTGAAGCTGCACTTTGCTCCCGGGGAATACCTCACGTCTGATAAGGGCTGACGGATGGCTGCTGCGCGCGGCTATACTTCTGTGGTCAGACCTCTGACCGGAGGAGAGTCTCTATGAATCGCCGCAGCTTTGCCGCGCTTTTGCCTGCGCTGGCCGCTGGATTGCCGGCGCTGGCCGAATCACAAACGGGAACGCCGGCTTCGACAGCGGGCGCGGCTCCCGTGGAGACCGGCGTTTATCCTGGCTTTAAGCCGCCGGAGCAGTTCGCGGGCCGGTCCGGGCACAGTTTTTTTCACGGGATGCTGCCGACGGAGATTGGGTGCGAGGCGCATGTGTCGTATCTCGCGGTGGGGGCGCAACACGAGCCGGAGGACAAGCACAAGCATTCGGAGATTTGGCTGGTGCGGGAAGGCAAGGTGGAGCTGCACCTGAACGGCGTCTCGCATTTTCTCAGCCCGGGCGATGTGGGCATTGCCGTGGCGGGCACGATGCACTGGGTGCGCAACGCGGGCGATGCGGTGGCGTCGTATTTCGTTGTGGAAGTGGGGACGGGGCCGATCGGGCATTAGAGGCGGGCATTAAAACGAAAAGCTCCCGCTGGCGAATTTCGGCAATGTTGCTGGCCGAAATTCGCTGCGGGAGCCTGTCTTCCGTCCCGTGTAAAAGCTAAACCGACGCTGGGACCGGCCGCTCGGCGTTAGCGTTGGCGTTGGAGGTGGCCTTCGCTTCGCTGGCTTTCTCATTGGAGCCCGGCTTGCGGATGTCGATGCCGCCCTTGAAGAACGCGCCGTCCTCAATGGAAATGCGCTGGGCGGTGACGTCGCCAGTGAGCGAGCCTTCACTGCGGATGTCGACGCGATCGCTGGCGGTGACATTGCCGCGCACCTTGCCGAGCACGACAATTTCGCGCGCGGAGATGTTGGCGGCGACCTGGCCGTTGCGGCCGACGGTGACGCGATTGCCAGGCAGGCCGATAGAGCCTTCTACCTTGCCGTCGATATAGAGGGATTCGGAACCGGTGACCTCGCCTTTGATGACGAGGCTCTTGCCGATGGTGGCCTGTTCGCCGCTGGCGGCATTCTGCGCAGCGGGGGGAGGCGCAAGGCGGGTGCCAGCGTCAAAATTGGGGGCGGCCGGGGTGGCCGGACGCGCGGGTTCAGGGCTGAGAGGTCCGCCGCCGGTGCCGGGCTGATTGGGTTTCCACATAAATTACGATTCCTTCCTTCTGAAGAAGTTTGGTGAATTTGGCGCCCTGCAGCTGGCCTGCCTTTGTTTGCGTGGGCCCATGCAGAACTGAGCAGCGCCGACCCTCAAGCCTTCGGAGAACTCTCTCCCCCTCCGCGCAATCGCCGCCGTTATCTGCATATTAAACACGTTCGCGCGAAATTGGCATCCCCCCAGTGTGCCGTTTGGCTGCGAAAACCGCGAGGGACGAAATTTTGCGTCGGCCGACGCCTGAGAAAGCATCTGTTGGAAGGGCTGCTCGTGCATTCTCGCGAAGAGGCACGCCGCCATCCAATCGAAGAGAGGATTCATCATGATCAAGCTGGCACTTTACGGATTGTTGAAGGCAAAACCTGGCAAAGAAGCCGAGGTGGAGGCTTTTCTGAAGCAGGGCGCGGAGCTGGCGCGCCGGGAACCGGGAACGGTGACATGGTACGCGATTAAGGAGGACGACGGCCGGTACGGGATTTTCGACACGTTCAACGATGAGGCCGGCCGCGAGGCGCACCTGCATGGGGAGATCGCGAAGGCCCTGATGGCGAAGGCGGGCGAGTTGCTGGCAGAGCCGCCCCAGATTCACAAGATCCAGGTGCTGGCGGTGAAGTGAGGGTGGCCGCCGGCAGCCGGTGGCTGGTAGCCGGGCGGCTGGGGTCGGGTACCATCGAACCGAACGCGTGGAAACACGTTGAGTGAGGGGCGATGGACGAC